>NZ_LSJO01000001.1:0-24134 GCF_001556735.1 Sphingomonas sp. CCH9-F2
CGTGGGCTCGGAGATGTGTATAAGAGACAGCCCGCCGCCCGTCGCGATTCAGACGGTTCCGACGCCGCCGCCGGTCTATGTGCCGTCGCCGGTCGTCGCACCGCCTGCGCCGCCCGCGCCGCCGCCGCCCGCTCCCCCCACGGTGAGCAAGGCCGCTGCGTCCAAGGGTGACGAGCTGAGCTGGTTCTCGGCGGACGATTACCCCCCGTCGGCGCTGCGCGCCGAGGAGCAGGGGACCGTCGGCATCGCATGGACCGTGAATGCGCAGGGGCGCGCGGAAAACTGCCGCGTGACGTCGTCCAGCGGCTCGTCCGCTCTCGACCAGGCGACGTGCCGCATCCTGGAACGTCGCGGGCGTTACTCCCCGGCGCTCGACGCCGCGGGTAACCCGATGGCGACGACCCGGAGCCGGCGCGTGACGTGGCGCCTGCCGCAGAACTGATCTTTGCGTAGATCGACCGAACGAAACAAACCTATTCAGTCAGAGGACTAGAGCTAAAATGATCATCAACATCCTCGCCGCGGGTGGGACCGCGGCAGCCGAAAACCAGTTCGGCCTGCAGCAGGCGCTGAAGGAAGGCGGCATTATCTCGCAGTCGGTGTTCACCATCCTGGTGATCATGTCGGTGGTGTCGTTCTACATCCTGTTCTCCAAGCTGTTCGAGCAGCAGAAGATCCTGAACCAGGCGAAGCGCGTCCGCGCCAGCTTCTGGAACAGCACCTCGCTGCGCGAAGGCTCGGCGAAGCTGGAGAAGAACTCGGCCTACAAGCAGCTGGTCGACGACGGCCTGGCCGCCCAGGAGCAGCACTCGAAGCTGACCGATCCGGTCGAGGCGCACGACTGGCTGCACGGTTCGCTGGCCCGCTCGGAAGCGGCGATCAACTCGAAGCTGGGCGGCGGTCTCGCCTTCCTGGCGACCGTGGGCGCGACCGCGCCGTTCATCGGTCTGTTCGGTACCGTCGTCGGCATCTACCGCGCGCTGATCAAGATCGGCGCGTCGGGCGATCCCTCGATCGACAAGGTCGCCGGTCCGGTCGGTGAGGCGCTCATCATGACCGCGCTCGGCCTGGTCGTCGCGGTGCCGGCGGTGCTCGCCTACAACTGGCTGCAGCGCCGCAACAAGTCGATCGCGGAAGACCTGTCGGCCTTCTCGAACGACGTGCTGGGCTTCCTCGCCTCGAACGGCGCGGTGAAGCCGGCGGCTGCGGGCGCGGCGCCCAAGGCTCCGGTGAAGCCGGCGGCGACCACGACCGCCGGCCAGACCGGTGGCGTGCCGACCCGCCCGTAAGATAAAAGGGGTACGCGGGGCCGCCCTTGCGGTGGCCCCGTTCATCACCTGCCGCTGCTTCCTTGTGATCCGGAAGGACCGGAAGCGAGGCGGCGGAACGAAGGAATAGGAAAGCCTGATCCATGGCGATGAGCGTTGGCGGAAATTCCGCTGAAGAAAAACCGATGTCGGACATCAACACGACGCCTCTCGTGGACGTCATGCTGGTGCTCCTCATCATCTTCCTGATCGCGGTGCCGGTCGCCATCCAGACGGTGAAGGGCATCAAGCTGCCCAATGTCACCTTCGATCCCACCACGACCAAGCCCGAGAACGTCTCGCTGTCGGTCACCGGTAACAACGGCACCTGCCAGGTATATTGGGGCATCGTCCCGGTCACCCATCAGGAACTGCTGGATCGTGCGGTCGCCAAGCTGAAGACCGAAATCGATCGTCAGGGCGGCGCAGGCAACCCCGATCTCGAGCTGCCCGAAGCGCATATCCGCGCCGACGTCGCCACGCCGTGGCGCTGCGTCGCCGGGACGATCTACAACATGCAGATGGCCGGCTTTGCGAAGGTCGGGTTCATCTCGCAGCCGACCGTCGCCGGTTAAGGAGTAGCTGACATGGCAATGAGTGGTGGCCGCGATGACGGCGAACCGATGATGGAAATGAACACGACGCCGTTGATCGACGTCATGCTCGTGCTCCTCATCATGTTCATCATCACCCTCCCGGTGCCGACCCACGCGGTGAAGGTCGACCTGCCGGTCAACGATCCGAAAGCGGTCAAGCCGCCGGTCGATCCGATCAAGAACAAGATCGCGATCGACGTGACCGGTAACGTCACCTGGAACGGCGCGCCGGTGAACTCGACGCTGCTGCGCCAGTATCTGGATCAGTCGGCGGCGATGAACCCCGAGCCGGAACTGCAGTTCCAGCCCGATCCGGCGACGCGCTACGACGTCGTCGATCAGACGCTGGCGGAGATCAAGCGGTCGAACATCACGAAGCTCGGCTTCGTCGGCAACGAGCAATATTACCGCGATTTCTGATCGCGGCGATTCGGCTCACTGTCGAACCATCGGACGATGTACGGGCGGCCCCTATGGGCCGCCCGTTTTCGTTCGTGCCGGCTCCAGGCCTTGGCGGGCAGGCTTAGGGCGGCCTTCCATCCAAGCGCGACGGGGCGGCCCCCGGGGCAGCCAGTTGTTGCGCTACGGTCGCGATCAAGGCGGGGATGCCGCCGGGAGCTATCCTGCTGCACGGCGTGAGGTCCCGACAATGCACGTGGGCATGCGGGGCAAAGCGCGGTGTTTCAGCGCAGGTCGTGTCCAGGAGCGGCTCCGGCGTCGGCGCACTTTCACAGCGACCTGGACGGAAAATTCGATGGCTCCGCGTCCAACGCGTTGAGGTCTGTCGCTCATTTAAACGGCACTCAGCCTCACTTTCGCGAAGGGGCATTCAAAGCACTTGCCAATATGACATAACGATGACACTTTACCTGTCATAAAATAGTAACCGAAGCATTGGGCGGAGGTCAGTGACAGGAGACGGTGATGGGCAGGATCGTGACGATCGCGGCGGCGGCAGTGGCAATGGTCGCTACCCCGGCGATGGCGAAGGACCGGGTCGGTTATAAAGCGATTTCGGCGGGCAGCCTGTCGCAGGCCGAGGCGACGCTGACGCGGGAACGCATCATTTTTCCCGGTCGTCCCGAACTGATGCTCAACCTGGCTGCCGTCTACGCGCGCACCGGTCGCATCGATCAGGCTCGCGCGCTGTACGGCGAGGTGATGGCGCGCGAGGCGGTGCCGATGGACCTTGCGGATGGCGCTGTGCTGTCGTCGCATGAAATCGCACGGCGCGGACTTGCCCGACTGGGAGCGACAATAGCGTCACGATGAGATGCAGATCGGCAACATCTGTTGCTAAAATGAAACTTTCGGAGGGGTGGGTGGTGGAAGCTTCCTGCCCCTTCTGCGTTGCCGCGGATCGCGGCGGTGTGGCAATCGCCGATCAAATCCCCCGCGCCGTCGCCCATAGACCTGGTGCGCCAAAGGGCACTATCCTCGCGAGGGGGCGTCGGTTACGGTTTGTCGATCGGACAAGAGCAGGGGCGATCGATGAGGTTGAGGTGGCATGTGGCCGCGGCGGTGGGCGCGCTCGCGCTCGCGCCGGGCCTGTCGGGTGATGCCGTCGCACGGACGCGCGCGGCGACGTCTGTTCCGGGGGCGGCAACGGCGGCGGCGCCCGCGTTTCAGGTGCCGATCACCTATTACGCGCTGCCCAACGGGCTGAAGGTGGTGATGACCCGCGACGCTACGGTGCCGCTGGTCACGGTGTCCGTCTATTACGGCATCGGCTTTCGCGTCGAACCGCGCGACAAGACCGGCTTCGCGCATCTGTTCGAACATCTGATGTTCCAAGGCTCGGCGAATGCGCCCAAGGGCGTGTTCGACAAGACGGTCACCAATTCGGGCGGGATCAACAACGGATCGACCCGGTTCGATTTCACCAATTACTATGAAACCGTTCCGGCGGGTGCGCTGGGACGGATGCTGTGGCTCGACGCCGATCGCATGGCGCGCCCGGTCATCAATGACGCGGTGTTGAAGAATCAGCAGGGCGTCGTCGGCAACGAGGTGAAGGGCAACGTCCTCAATCAGCCCTATGGCGGCTGGCCCTGGATCGACCTGCCGATGCTGGCCAATACCAACTGGTATAATGCGCACAATTTCTATGGCGATCTGAAGGAGATCGAGGCGGCAACCGTCGCCGATGCCGAGACGTTCCGTCGGACCTTCTACAGCCCTAATAATGCGGTGCTCGTGATCGCGGGCGATTTCGACGAGGCCGCTGCCAGGGCGATGGTCGCGCGCTACTTCGGGCCGATTCCCCGCGGCCCGGCCGTGACATTGCCCGACCTGTCGGAGCCGCGCCAGACCGCGCCGCGCGTCAAGACACGGGTCGATCCGCTGGCGCCCAAGCCGGGTTATGCGATCGGCTATCACGTGCCCGACCGCGGCACGCCCGAATGGTATGCGATGGGCCTGCTGGACCAGATCCTGGTGCAGGGCGAGGACAGCCGCCTGTACCGCAAGCTGGTAAAGGAACGGCAGATCACCGGCGACCTGGCCGGCGGGATCAATGACGGCTTGGGCAACATGTTCAACTATCGCGGGCCGATGCTGTGGGACGTCTATTTCACGCATGACGCCGCGCGCGGCCGTGCCGAGATCGATAGTGCGATCGACGCGGTGATCGAGGATGTGCGCAACCGTCCGGTCAGCGAGGCCGAACTGGCGCGCGCGCGGACGAAGCTGCGTTCCAGCCTGTACGACAGTTTCAACGATCCCACCCGCATGGGGCTGGTCGATCTGCTGGCGGTCTATGCCCTGTTCGACGATGATCCCGCTAAGGTGAACACGCTGCAGGCCGGCTTCGATGCGGTCACCCCCGCGCTGATCCAGAAGGTGGCGCGCGACTATCTGCGGCCGGAGGCGCGATCGACCTATCTGATCGAGGCCGGGCGGAAGCATGAAGGAGCCGCGAAGTGATGCGCCCGACCCTTGCCGCGGTGCTGCTGCCCGCCGCCGTCCTCGTCGCCACATCGGTGCCGCTGTACGCACAGGATACGCCCCCGCCGCCACCGATCGACCCGCTCAAGCCGTTCCAGCTGCCGCGCAGCGAAACCTATGCGCTGCCCAACGGCATGAAGGTGACGCTGCTCCCCTATGGCACCACGCCCAAGGTAACGGTCGACCTGCGCGTATTCGCCGGCACGCTGAACGAAACGGGGGCGCCATGGGCGGCGCAGATGACGGCGGAGATGCTGAAGGAGGGCGCCGGCGGTCTGACGTCGGATCAGATCGCCGACCGCGCAGCGGACATGGGCGGGCGGATCAGCGTCGGCGCCGGCGCGCAGATGACCTCGGTCAGCACCGACGTCCTGTCCGAAAAGGCCGCCGATGCGGTCGCACTGATCGGCACCATCGCGACGCGCCCGGCCTTCCCAGCGGCGGAATGGGCGCGGGTCAAGGCCAATGACGCGCGTGCGCTGGCGGTGTCGCTGGCGCAGGCGCCGGTGCAGGCCAATATCGTCCTGGCGCGCGCTTATTATGGCGACGCGCATCCGTACGGTACGCCGATGCCGACCGCGGCGCAGCTGGACGGTTATGGGCTGGATACGGTCAAAAGCTTCTATGCCGCAAACTACGGCGCACGGCGGGCGCATCTGTATGTCGCCGGTCGCTTCAATGTCGCGGCCGTAAAGACGGCGGTCGCGCGCGCGTTTGGCGGCTGGGCCACCGGGCCGGAGCGTTTGAGCCGTCCGGCCGCGCCGAAACCGAAAATGCAGGTGCTGCTGGTCGATCGCCCCGGCGCGCCGCAAACCACAATCCGTATTGCCTATCCGCAATCGCTGGCGGGCAGTGCCGGGGAGCCGGCGCAGCGGGTCGGGGATTCGCTCTATTCGGGTTCGTTCAGCTCGCGGCTGACCCGCAACCTGCGCGAGGACAAGGGCTATACCTACTCACCCTATTCGCGGGTCGGCTACAACCCGGGCGACGCGAGGTACGTGTGGAACGCCGACATTACCACCGCGCAGACCGGCGCGGCGATGCGCGAGGTGTTCGACGAACTGCGCCGCTTGCAGACGACGGCGCCCGACGCCGAGGAGACCGAGGGGCAGAAGACCTATGTCTCCGGCATTTTCGTATTCCGTAACGCGACGCCGCAATCGGTGGTCGGCACGCTCGCGAGCGCGGAGAATCTGGGCCTGCCCGACAGCTGGATCAGCGGCTACATCCCCACCACCCAGGCGGTCACCGCAGGACAGGTGCAGGATTGGGCAAAGGGGCTGCGCGCAGATCGCATGACGCTGATCCTGGTCGGCGACCTGAAGACCGTGGTCCCACAGTTGCAGACGCTGCCCGAACTGGGGAGCGCGGGCCTTCGCACGGTGCCGGCGCCACAATAGCCGTGCCAGCGAGGACCGGGGGAACGCATCCGCTTGACCGCTAGGCCAACGCCTCCACCACGCGCACGTCATGGTCGGCGCAAGCGCGGCGCAGCCGGTCGTCGGTCAGGCGGTCGGTGACCAGCCAGTCGATCATGTCCAGCCGGCCGATGCGCAGCGGGGCAGGGCGGCCGATCTTGCCGCTGTCGGCGACCAGGATCACTTGTCGCGCATTGCGCACGATCGTCTGGGTCACCTGCACCTCGTCCGCGGCGAAATCGAGCAGGCTGCCATCGGGATCGATCGCCGAGGCGCCGATCAACGCCACGTCGACCTTGAACGCATCGATGAACGACATCGCCAGCGGACCGACCACCGCGCGATCGCCGCGCCGTACCTTTCCGCCAACGACCACGACATCGATCGAATCGCGCCCGTCCAGCATGTCGACGACGTTGAGATTGTTCGAAATCACCATCAGGTCGCGGTGCCCGGGGAGGTTCGCCGCCACCGCCTCCGTGGTGGTGCCAATGTTGATGAACAGCGACGCGCCATCGGGGATCAGTCGCGCCGCCGCCGCGCCGATCGCCGCCTTCGCCGTGGCGGCGACGTCGCGGCGGGCGGCATAGTCGATGTTGTCGACGCCCGACGTGACGATCGCGCCGCCATGCACCCGCGACAGCAGCGACCGGCGTGCCATGTCGTTCAGGTCGCGGCGGATCGTCTGCGGCGTCACCGCCAGCCGCGCGGCCAGATCCTCTACGGTGACGCGGCCGGCGTGCCGCGCCAGCGACAGGATCTCGCGGTGGCGCTCGTCGCTCATGCGCGCGCCGCCAGCCACGCGGCCAGCCGATCGGCGGTGCCGGGCGGCACGTGCAGCCCCAGCTTGCTGCGGCGGTACAGGATGTCGTCGACGCTGGTCGCCCATTCCTGATCGACCAGATAGGCGATCTCGCGCTCATGAAGCCCGCCGCCCAGATCCTCGCCAAGGTCGGCGGGCGAGCGCGCGTCGCCCAACAGGCGGTCGATGCGGGTGCCGTAAGCGCGTGCGAGCCGGTGGAGCAGCATGCGCGGCATATCCGGCAGCCGCGTGGCGAGGGCGCCGAACCAGCGGTCGAAATCGGCGTCCGGCACGTCCCCGCCGGGCAACACCGCACCTGCGGTCCACGCACCCGAAGCCTGCGGGAAGAAGCGCGCCAGTTCGCCCAGCGCATGTTCGGCCAGCTTGCGGTAGGTGGTGATCTTCCCCCCGAAGACGCTGAGCATCGGGGCATTTTCGTTCGCGCCTGCCGGTCCGGTGTCGAGATCGAGGACATAGTCGCGCGTCACCGCCGAGGCGTTCGCGGCCTTGTCGTCATACAGCGGCCGGATTCCGGAATAGGTCCAGGCAATATCCTCCCGCCCCGGCGCGCGGTCGAAATAGCGTGCCACCGTCCCCAGCAGGTAATCGACCTCCTCCGGCGAAATCTCCGCGCGGCCCGGCGCGCCCTGCCACGCCTCGTCGGTGGTGCCGATCAGCGTGAACTTGCCTTCATAGGGAATGGCGAAGACGATGCGCCGGTCCGGGTTCTGCAGCATGAAGGCATGGTCGCCATCGTACAGCCGCGGCACGACGATATGGCTGCCCTTGACTAGCCGCACGCCGCGATCGTCACGCGCGTGCGGGACGCGGCCCAGCACATCCGCCACCCAAGGCCCCGCAGCATTGACGAGCGCGCGGGCGGTTATCGTGCGGCGGCCGCCGGCGTCCTCGATCGTCGCACGCCAGCCGCCGCCGGTGCGCTCGGCATCGACCAGTCGGGTATGCGTCATGATCGCCGCGCCGCGATCCGCGGCGTCGCGCGCGTTGAGGACCACCAGCCGGCTGTCCTCCACCCAGCAATCGGAATAGACGAAGGCGCGACCGTCGTCCTTCAACCCCGCACCGCGCGCATCGCGGCCCAGCCGGATCGTCTCCGTCGCGGGCAGCTTCTCGCGCCCGCCGAGGTGGTCGTAGAGGAACAGCCCGGCCCGCACCATCCACGCCGGGCGCGGCGAATTCGTCTGCGGCAGGACGAAGCGCAGCGGCCAGATGATATGCGGCGCCATCCCCCACAATCGCTCGCGCTCGATCAGCGCCTCCCGCACCAGCCGCACCTCGCCATATTCCAGGTAGCGCAAGCCGCCATGGATCAGCTTGGTCGACGCGGACGAGGTGTGGCTGGCCAGATCATCCTGCTCGACCAGCGCCACCGACAGGCCTCGGCCAGCCGCATCGCGGGCAATCCCCGTGCCGTTGATCCCGCCGCCGACGATCAACAGGTCAACGTCCTGCGCGTGCTGTTCCATTCCGTTCGTTCCTGCCGCCCACTGATCATCGTCAATATGGAACCGAACAAACGAACTTTCAAACGAAAGTGTTGACGTTCGCCTGATGCGCGCGGACAAGCGGGATGACGAGGGATGAAGGAGAGGCGCGGTGGCTGAAACGACGGGCACGCACGTGCTGGCGATAGACCAGGGGACGACATCGACTCGCGCGATCGTGTTCGATGCGAACGCGCGCCCGGTCGCCACCGCACAGACCGAATTCGCACAACATTATCCGCAGGGCGGCTGGGTGGAGCACGATCCGGAAGACATCTGGCGCGACACGCTGTCCGTGACGCGCGCTGCGATCGCCGACAGCGGCGTCGGCGCGGCCGGGATTGCCGGGATCGGCATCACCAACCAGCGCGAGACGGTGGTGGTGTGGGACCGCGCGACCGGCGTGCCGATCCACCGCGCGATCGTCTGGCAGGATCGCCGCACCGCCGGCTGGTGCGCCGAACTGAAGGCGGCCGGGCACGAACCGATGGTGCGCGCCAAGACCGGGCTGCTGATCGACCCCTATTTCTCCGCGACCAAGCTCAGCTGGATTCTCGACCATGTTGACGGCGCACGCGAACGCGCGGAGCGCGGCGAACTGGCGTTCGGGACGATCGATTGTTTCCTGCTGTGGCGGCTGACCGGCGGCGCGGCGCATGCCACCGACGTCACCAACGCCGGCCGCACGTTGCTCTACGATATCCGCACGCAGCGCTGGGACGAGGAGTTGTGTGCTCTCTTTCGCGTGCCGATGGCGCTGCTGCCGGAGGTGCACGACAATTCCCATCTGTTCGGCCACACCGCCGACGGCCTGTTCGATGCCGCGATCCCGATCGCCGGCATGGCGGGTGACCAGCAGGCCGCGCTGTTCGGTCAGGCGTGCTTCGCGCGCGGGATGGCCAAGTCGACCTACGGAACCGGCTGCTTCATGCTGCTGAACACGGGAGAGGAAGCGGTGCGGTCCGAGCATCGTCTGCTCACCACGCCCGCTTATCGGCTCGGCGGGCGGATGACCTATGCGCTGGAAGGGTCGATCTTCGTCGCGGGCGCCGCGATCAAATGGCTGCGCGACGGCATCGGCGTCATCACCCATGCCAGCGAAACAAACGATCTGGCGACGACCGTTCCCGACAGTCATGGCGTTTACATGGTGCCGGCGTTCGTCGGGCTGGGGGCGCCGCACTGGGACCCGGATGCGCGCGGCGCGATCTTCGGCCTGACGCTGGGCGCGACTCAGGCACATCTGGCGCGCGCCGCGCTGGAGGCGGTCGGATATCAGACGATGGATCTGACCGATGCGATGATTGCCGATGGCGGCCGCGCGCCGGAAACGATCCGCGTCGATGGCGGCATGGCCGCCAACGACTGGCTGTGCCAGTTCCTCGCCGATCTGCTCGACGTACCGGTCGAACGCCCCGCCCATCTGGAGACGACCGCGCTGGGCGCTGCCTTTCACGCCGGGCTGGCGACGGGGGTGTGGAAGGATCTGGACGCGCTGGCCGCGACCTGGGCGCGGGCCGATTGTTTCGAGCCGGCGATGGCCGCGGACCATCGTGACGCGCTGGTTGCGGGGTGGCATGACGCCGTGGCCAAGACGCTGACCCCTGCGGCGCGGCGCATCGCCTGAGACGCGCGGAAAACGAGACAAGCCAAAAAAAAGCCGGGGCGAACCCCGGCGTGGAAAGTTTTTAGGAGAGGATGCCTGAAAGGCCCGTTCTTTTTGCGGTGCAGCACCGCCGTACGCAAGTGCAATGCGCTCAAGCCTGGTTGCAGTTAATGCAATCATACCAGATCGCGCAATCTTCAAGGATCGTTGCCGCCGACACCTCGTCCCCATTGGTGAAGGTGAACCGGTCGTCCGGGTTGGCGATATAGCCGTGCAGTCTTACCGCGCAGCGCAACGTCTCGTTGCCGTGTCGCCGTTCGAAAGCCAGCAGGTGGTCGACACCGGGGCCGGTCGCGACGGCGGGGGCATAATCGCCCTGTTCGAACAGCGCGGGATGGGCGCGCCGCAGCGCCAGCAGATCGGTGATGAGGCGCATCTTCGGCGGCAGCTCGTCGCCGTCGAGCAACCCGGCCCGGTGCGTGAAATCGACCGGGCGGCGATTATCGGGATCGACGAGGCTGAGATCGATCAGTTCGGTGCCCTGATAGCAATCGGGCACCCCCGGAAGCGCCATCCGCAACAGCAGCTGAACCAGCGTGTTGTCGAGCGCGGCCGGGGCGATCCGCGCCACCATCGCGCCCATCTCGGTGACGAATGCGGGATCGTCCAGCAGCGTATCGACCAAGGCGGCGGCGTCCGCCTCATAGCCCTCGTCAGGCGCCTCCCATGATGATCGCAGCTTCGCCTCGCGCAGTGCCTTTCGCTGCCATGCCTTGATCCGTTCCGCGAACTCGTCGTCCGGCCCCTGTTCCGGCCAGGCACCCAGCAGCGATTGAAACAGCATATAGCGGTCGGCGGGGTGGACGGGGGCATCGGCGCTGCGCCGCATCCAGCGGTCCGCCTGCTCCGCCCATGCATCGGGCTTCGCGCTGAGCACCGCCAGCCGCGCGCGCGCATCCTCTCCGCGCTTGTGGTCATGGGTGGCTGTGGTCAGCATTGCGTGCGGCACGGCCGTCGCGCGCTGCCGCGTCAGATCGTGGAAGGTGTCGGGATGCACGCCCAGCAGTTCCGCATCCGCGCCGACGTCATTGCGCGACAGCAACCGGCCATAGCGGTAGAAGGCGGTATCCTCGACCGCCTTGGCCGCGATCGGTGCCGAGAGTTGCTGGAACCGTCGCACTGCGTCACCTGCTTCGACGGCGTGCGGGCCGGTGCCGGCCAGCCAGTCCAGAACCATGTCGACCACCGCGGTTTCGCCCGACGGGATCAGCGGCGCCACCTGCTCCCGCGCGACGCGGCGGATGGTCTCATCCGATGCCGGAGCGGCCTGGCCTGTGCCATAGGTGCGATAGACGGGAAACACCCACAGCAACCGCTCGATCGCGCGGCGCAGCATCGCCGTGGTGATGCCGTCGGGGGCGATCGCGGCAAAGGCGGCGACGCAGCGATCCAGCTGCCCCGCGAACTGCCACGACAGCAGGTCCTGCCGCGCGAGGAATTCCTCGGGCGCGAAGTCCGCGCTTTCGCCGGTCAGCCGCGACCATGTTCGCTCCAGTGCGTCCACACCCGCGCGGTCATGGATCAGCAGCGATACCTGCTCCATGAAGTCGTAGCCGCTGGTCCCGTCCAGCCCCCAGTCTGCGCCCGGTTGCGGATCGGCGGGGGCCAGGATCTTCTCGACCAATATCCACGCCGCGTCGCCAAGCCGTTCGCGCAGAGTCCGGCAATAGCCGATCGGATCCGCCAGCCCGTCGACATGGTCGACGCGCACGCCGTCGATCAGGCGTTCCCCGATCAGCCGGATGTAGAGCGCGTGCGTTGCGTCGAACACCGCCGGGTCCTCGATCCGCACGCCGGCCAGGTCGTTGATCGTGAAGAAGCGCCGCCAGTTCAGCTCGTCATTGGCGACCCGCCACCATGCAAGGCGGTAATGCTGCCGGGCTAGCAGGTCGGGCAGGGGCAGGTCGGGCGCCGTCGCCTGATCCTCGTCGCGGATCGGAAAGCGATGCTCGCCATAGGCCACGACCGACCATCGATCGCTATCGCGTTCCACCGTCAGATCGCCGTTCGCCAGCGCCTCCGACAGGGGCGCACCCAGCACGGGCAGCACGATCGGCCCGTCCCAGTCGATGTCGAAGGTTGCGGCATAGGCGCTGTCGCGGCCCGCGCGCAGCACGTCGTTCCACCACGGATTGGCGCCGCCCGCCACGCCCATGTGATTGGGAACAATATCCAGGATAACGCCCATATCGCGCGCGCGCAGCGCGGCCACCAGCGAACGGAAGCGCTCTTCCCCGCCCAGTGCGGGGGAGATGCGCGTCGGGTCGGCCACGTCGTAGAAGTGGGTCGAGCCGGGCGCGGCGACGGTGATCGGGGAGGCGTAGATGTGGCTGATGCCGAGCCGGTCGAGATACGGAACGATCGCCTCCGCATCGGCGAAGGTGAAGCCCTCGTGGAATTGCAGTCGATAGGTCGCGCGCGGGATCATGCGGGGGCCTTTCCTGGGCGCCGTGTGGTGAGGAGCGCGGTACGTCGCGCGACCGGTCGTCGCGCCAGCAACACGTCGGTCGCCGCGGGCAGGCGTCGCCGCCAGTTGGGATGTTCGTCGATCGTGCCGGGCAGGTTGGGTTGCTCCTCCAGCGCGAGCAGATCCTCCATCGGGAAGATCGCCAGTGCCCCCGGTGCCGCGGCGACATGCGCGAGGATCGCATCGACGGGCGCCTCGGCCGGGGGGGCGCCGGTGCCGTCGATCGCACGCCACAGCGCGGTACGTTCCTCGTCGCGATGCGCGCGATCGACCGTCGCGCCCAGCTTCTCGCGCCAGTCGAGATCGCGGCCCTTCCACCAGCCGGCGATCGTGGGGGTATCGTGCGTGCCCGTCATCGCCACCGCCGCCTCGTCCCATTGCGCGGGCGGGGTGAAGCCGCCGTCGTGGTCGCGCTCGAACGGCAGCACGCGCATCCCCAGCATGCACCGCGCCGCCAGCGTGTCGCGAAAGCCGGGCGGCACGGTCCCCAGATCCTCGGCGATAACGATCGCGCCGGCGCGCTGCGCCTCGATCGACAGGATGCGGCGCAGGTGATCGCCGGGCATCGTCAGGTACGCGCCCTGATCGGCGCTTGCGCCCTCCGGGATCACCCAAAGCCGCTCCAATCCCAGCGCGTGATCGACGCGCAGCCCGCCCGCATGGGCGAACGCCGCGCGCAGCGTCGCGATGAACGGGGCGAATCCGGTACGTTCCAGCGCGAAAGGGTCGAGCGTGGTGATCCCCCAATTCTGCCCGGCCGGTCCCAGCGGATCGGGCGGCGCGCCGACGCTGAGGCCGGTCAGCACCTCGCCAGGCGCGCTCCACGCATGGCTGCCGTCGGGCGCCATGCCGACCGCCAGGTCCGCGACCAGCCCCACCGGCATGGTGCCGCCGGCCACGCGCTGCGCCTGCGCCAGCGTCAGGTCGGTCAGCCATTGCAGGAACGCGAAGAAGGCGATGTCGCCCTCGGCCTCCGCGGCGAAGCGCAGCACCGTCTCGCCATGCGCGTCGTGCACGTCCGCTGACCAGTCGCGCCAGCCGTTGCCGCCGAGCCGGCCGTGGAGCGCATCGAACCGCGCGTGGTGCTCCAGCGCCGCGCCCTTCTGCCGGCGGTATGCCTGTGCTGCCGCTCGTGCGGCCTCTCCCGCGGCATTATAGGCACCGCGCAGCGCCGCCATCCGTGCTGGGATCGCCCCTTGCCAGTCGATCATCGCTGCGGCCGGGGCGGGGGGAAGCGGCAGGTCGATCAGCCCAGGATCGGCGAGCATGACGTTGTGGAACAGCCGGCTCGACGGCGAATAGGGGCTGAATCGCGCGGGGGCGGACGGGAACAGCGCATGCGTCGGGCTGATCGCGACCGCCGATGCATGCGCACGCGCCATCGCCGCCACGCTTTCTGCCAGCGTGCCGGCATCGCCGAACGGCCGCTCGGCCCGGCCGCGCAGCGCCGGGATCTGCACCGCCAAGCCCCAGCCGCGCGGCGGCGGTTCCGGGCAGCGGCGCGGGGCGAGCGCCAGCTGGAAGCGCCGGCCCGCCACCTCGACGTGATGATAGCCCACCTTGTCGAGCGGCGGCAGTCGCCGCGCCTCGTCCAGCGGGAAGGCCGCGCCGCTGCCGTCGTCGAACGTCACCTGCGCGGTGCCGGCGCATCCGGGCGGCAGGACCACGCGCGTTCCGGCATCGCCCGACAGGAACGGTTCGGCGGCGGGGGTGGGGTCCAGCCGGTCGCCGATCGCGCGCAGCACGTCCTCCTCGACACGCTGCGCCCGGCCGTCGGCATCCACCCAGTCGCGTTGCAGCCCCACCGCGCCGGTCATCGCGCGATCCACGCGACGAAGCGCGTGCTGTCGGTGACGATAACCCCCGGCGGCGTGGGCAGCGGGGCGGGCGCGTCGCCCAGGTCGATCGCAAAGCCCAGCGTGCTACCGTCCGCCAACCGCCAGCGCGCGGTCACCGCCGCATCACCGGTGGCAACCGCATTCAGCGCGGTCGCGCCGGCCAGGTGCGGAACGATCAGGGTATGCCGCAGCGCAAGCAGGTGTCGATAAAAGGTCCTCCAGTCGTCCGCCGCGGGCCCCGGTACAGTGCGCGAGGCATCGAACGTGGCGACCGCATTCGGATCGGGGATGGCGGCGCGCGCGTCGGGGTCCGCGAAGGCTGCGAACTTCGCGAACTCCCGCCGCCGCCCTTCGCGCACCGCATCGGCAAGTTCGTCATGGAAATCGGTGAAGAACAGGAACGGCGTCTCGCTGCCCTGTTCCTCACCCATGAACAGCATCGGGATTTGCGGCGACAGCAGCAGCAGCGTGGTCGCCGCCCGCAGCCGTGCCGGATCGGTCAGCGCGATCAGCCGTTCGCCCAGCGCGCGGTTGCCGACCTGGTCGTGATTCTGGAGGAAGGCGACGAACGCGGTCGGGGGCAGGTGCGCGCTGGGCGTGCCGCGCGGCGCGCCGTCGTGGTTGGGTGACGGCTCGCCCTGATAGATGAACCCTTGCGAGAGGCAGCGCGCCAGCCGTTCCGCCGGACGATCCGCGAAATCGGCATAATAGGAATCGCGCTCGCCGGTGAGCAGGACGTGGAGGACGTTGTGAAAATCGTCGTTCCACTGCGCATCGTAGCCGCCGCGCGCCAGCCGCGTGGCATCATTCTCTTCGAGCACCAGATGGACGTGTCGCTCCGGCAGCGCGTGGCGGATTTCGCGCGCCATCCGGTCCAGGAAAGCGGGGTTGCGGATCGCGTGAACCGCATCGAACCGCAGCCCGTCGATGCCATACTCGCGCAGCCACATCAGCGCATTGTCGATAAAGAAGCGCGCGACCGCTTCCTCCGCCACCGCCACCGCGCCGCCCCACGGCGTATCGACGGCGGCGTCGAAGAAGCGCGCGGCGTAGAGGTTCAGGTAATTCCCGTCCGGTCCGAAATGGTTGTAAACGACGTCAAGAAAGACCGAGATGCCATGCCCGTGCGCGGTGTCGACCAGTGCGCGCAAATCGTCAGGCGAGCCGTAATCCTCCTGGACCGCATAGGGCAGCACGCCGTCATAGCCCCAGCCGCGTGTGCCGCCGAACGCGCCGACCGGCATCAGTTCGATCGCGGTGATGCCAAGCTGCGCCAGCGACGCCAATTGTGTCGCGATCCCGGCGAACCCGTCCATTGTTCCGGGGTGCAGCTCTATCAGCACGGTTTCGTGCCACGGTCGCCCGCGCCAGTCGCCGTTCCGCCAGTCGAACGCGGTGTCGGTGACGACGCTCCACCCATGGACGCCGCCGGATTGCCGGCGCGATGCAGGATCGGGCACCTCCGTATCGCCGATGCGGAACCGGTAGCGCGTACCGGGCGGGGCATGGGCCTCGGCGGCCATCCAGCCATCGCCGGTGGCAGTCATCGCGACCGGGGCGGTGCCCTCCACCTCCAGCATGACGACATTGGCATCCGGCGCCCACAGGACGAAGCGGGTGGTCCCGTCCGGGCCCGGTCGCGGTCCCCAAGCCGTCATTCGAACGCGCTCCGCCACGTCACCAGCACCGCGCCCTGCGGCGCGACCTCGTAACTGTCGTCGATCGCGATCTCACCCTGATCGGGATGCGCGCTGTCGATCAATACGGTGCGGCTGGCGTGCGGTGGTGGCAGCATGAAGGTGACCGGATCGCCGCTGGCGTTGAGCAGCAGCGACACCGCCTCCACCTGGCCATCGTCGGTGCGGATCGCGCGGCGCATCATCAGCGCACGCCCGTCGGGATTGTCCCAGTCCTCCGCCGACAATTGCTGCCCACGCTCGTCCCACCATTCGACATCGTTGATGCCGTGACCGGGCGAATCCTGCCCGTACAGGAACGTTGCGGCATGAAGCACCGGATAGCGCCGGCGCAGCTCCGCCAGCCGTGCGACATAGTCGATCTGCGCCTGACCCTCCGGCGTGGCGGCGGCATTCCAGTCGAGCCAGCTGATCTCATTGTCCTGGCAATAGGCGTTGTTGTTGCCCTGTTGCGTGCGCCCGAATTCGTCGCCCGCAACCAGCATCGGCGTGCCCAGCGACGTCATCAGCGTGGTCAGCATCGAGCGCATGACCCGCCCGCGCGCATCGTTGATCGCGGGGTCGTCGGTCGGCCCCTCCGCGCCCCAGTTGCGGGAGGCGTTGTGAGAATGGCCGTCGCGATTGTCCTCGCCGTTTGCCTCGTTGTGGCGCTCCTCGTACATCACCGTATCGGCCAGAGTGAAGCCGTCGTGAGCCGCCAGCAGGTTGACGCTGGCCCAGGGGCGCCGCGCGCGGCGATCGAACAGGTCGCCCGACCCGGCCAGCCGCGCCGCCAGATCGCCGCGCTTGCCCGGCTCGCCGCGCCAATATTCGCGCACGGTGTCGCGATACTTGTCGTTCCATTCGGCAAAGCCCGGCGGGAAATTGCCCAGCTGGTAGCCGCCCGGTCCGACGTCCCACGGCTCCGCGATCAGCTTCAGCCGGCCCAGCACGGGGTCCTGCCGCAGCACGTCGAAGAACGCCGCGCCCGGATCGAACCCGCTGTCCTCGCGCCCCAGCGTCAGGCCAAGGTCGAAGCGGAAGCCATCGATGCCGAAACTGGTCGCCCAGTACCGCAGCGAATCCGCCACCATCTGGATCACGCGCGCCTTCGTCATGTTCAGCGTGTTGCCAGTGCCGGTGTCGTTGATCGTGTAGCGCGGGTTGTCCGCGACCAGCCGATAGTAACTGGCATTGTCCAGCCCGCGCCACGACAGCGTCGGGCCGCGTTCCGACCCCTCGCACGTGTGGTTGTAGACGACGTCGAGGATGACCTCGATCCCGGCCTTGTGCAGGCGGTGGACCGCGCGGCGCAGTTCGTCCTGATGCGCCGACGACATATAGCCCTGTTCGGGGGCGAAGAAGCCGAGGGTGTTATAGCCCCAATAGTTGCGCAGCCCCTTTTCCTGGAGGAAGCGGTCCTGCGTGAAGGCGTGGATCGGCAGCAGTTCGATCGCGGTGACGCCGATCCGCTTCAGGTGGCGGATCACCGCGGGATGGCCGAGCGCCGCATAGGTGCCGCGTTCGCGCGCCGGCACCTCGTCCATCAGTTTCGTCAGCCCCTTGACGTGCGCTTCGTAGATGACGGTGTCCGACCAGGGCGTGTTCGGACGGGTATCGCGCGACCAGTCCCAATGATCGTCGACCACCACCGCCTTGGGCATCGCCGGCGCGCTGTCGCGCTTGTCGAACGACAGATCCTCCTTTCGCGACCCGATGCGATAGCCGTGAAGCGCGTCGGTCCACTTGATCTGCCCTTGCAGCTTGCGCGCATAGGGATCGAGCAACAGCTTGTTCGGATTGAAACGATGTCCGGCCTCCGGCTCGTACCGGCCATGCGCGCGAAAGCCGTAGGTGAGGCCGGGGCCGACATCGGGCAGATAGCCGTGCCACACCTCGTCGGTGCACTCCGGTAGTGGCAATCGGCCCAGTTCGCGACGCCCGCCGGGATCGAAGATGCACAAGTCGATCCCATCCGCATTGGCGGAAAAGACAGCGAAATTGACCCCCTCACCATCGAAGGTCGCGCCAAGCGGATAGGGCGAGCCCGGCTGCAGCCGGTCCGGCAGTGTGTCCAACGATCCGAACCCCTTTTTATGCTTCGCAGGCGCACAACTCGCCATCGCGCGGTTCGTCGCACCCGGTAAGAAAATTCACCCGCGGGTTGCGCTGGATCATCCCGGGACGCGGACGGGCGGGGCGCGCTAGCCGGGGGCTTGCGGCGTCGGTGGCAGCGGCTCGCCCGGCGTGCGGATCAGTTCCATCCGTTGCGGCACGGTGCCCAGTTCGATCCCGTCCTCGCGGAAACGCCGCAGCATCACCGTGAACAGCTGGCTGCGCGTGCGATAGGCGGCACGCGGGCTGGCGACATGTGCGAAGCAGTTGAAGAAGACGCGCCCGTCGACGATCGAATCGATGAACACCGCCGGGGCGGGATCGTCCAGTACCGCCTCCTCCGCAGCGAAGGCGCCGGCAATGATGTCCCGTGCGGCATCGGCGTCGGCCTCGATCGGGATCGAGAACTGGATCTGGATTCGCCCCAGCGGGCTGGCCAGCGTCTTGTTGTGAACGGTTTTGGTGATCAGCTCGGAATTGGGGACGATCAGCGTCGAATGATCCGGCAGCTCGATCTCGGTCGAGCGAACGCTGATCCGTTTCACGTCGCCCTCGTCGGCGCCGATGCGTACCAGATCGCCGATCTTGATCGGCCGCTCAGCCAGCAGGATCAGCCCCGACACGAAGTTCGAGGTGATCGCCTGCAGGCCGAAGCCGATCCCCACCGACAGCGCGGACAACAGCAGCGCAATCCGCTCCACCCCGATCCCCAGCGATGCGAGCGCCCAGATCACCGCGAGGGCGACGCCGACGTAGCGCGCGACCAGGCTGATCGAGTTGCGCCCCGATCCGTCCAGGTCGGTCGCCGGCAGGAACTTGCCCTCCAGCCAGCGCATGAACGCGCGCAGCAGCGTCAGGCCGATGAACAGCACCGCCAGCCCGCGCAGGATCGCGCCGGGCGAGATGAAGATCCCGCCGACCGTCACCCCCGATGCGAACGTCGCGAGGCGGCCGAACATCGATCCGACCCCGTCGCCCGCGCCGAACGGGAAGAACAGCAGGCCCAGCGCCGCGATCGCCAGCATCACGCGCACGATGCCCGACAGCAGCACGCCGAACTGGTCGATCAACGTGCCGCGTACGCCCAGCGCCCGCGACAGGATGCGCCCTGCCGGGCTGTCGCGGGTGAAGACCGTCACCGCGATATCGTCCACCGCGGCCATCAGCAGATAGACCGCGCTTCCCAGGATGACCGCCCATGCCGCCAGCTGGACGACGAACAGTGCGAAGCCGAGATAGCCGATCAACAGTGCGATCAGCGCCGTCGCCACCATGCCCCATGCGACGACGGAAGCCGCGCCCAGCCCGGCGCGGGCGGGGGTTTCCGCATCGCCGTCCGCACGAGCCGCACGCAGGCGCGCCACCGCGACCAGGGCGCCGACGATCATCGCCAGGTGCAGCAACACCTCCGCCACCTGCGTCGCGCTGACCGCGGCGCCGCTGATCCCGGTGGCGGTGATCACCGCCTGCGTCAGGATCGAGAAGGCGACGAGCGCGGCCAGCGGCCAGCTGAACGGGCGCAGGTGATGCGCGACATCGTCGGCGATCGGCGCGACCCGCCACGTCGGCTGGTGCCGCATCAGCAGCGCGCCGGTGGTGGACGCGGCGAAGCCGGCGAATGATGCCGCCCCGACCAGCGCATCGAACAGCGTGTCCCAGCCCTGGGGCTGAAGTCCGGACCAGCGCAGCCCGGCCACCAATGCCCCGGTCGCCAGCAACGGCGCCAGCGTGCCGACCAGGATGCGCCAGATCGCATTCGCG
Organism: Sphingomonas sp. CCH9-F2; assembly: GCF_001556735.1. Classification (NCBI taxonomy): domain Bacteria; kingdom Pseudomonadati; phylum Pseudomonadota; class Alphaproteobacteria; order Sphingomonadales; family Sphingomonadaceae; genus Sphingomonas; species Sphingomonas sp. CCH9-F2. Next base: position 20,098 of record NZ_LSJO01000001.1, read on the forward strand.
GATCGCCGGACGCGGTGCCCCGGTGCGCCGTCGATCAGCAGCCGCAGCGCCAGTCGCTGCGCGGCCAGCCGGCCCGGCAGCATTATCGCGACCGCCGCCGCCAGCCCGAGCAGCGCCGCCCATGGCGGCGCGCCGCGGCGCCCCTGTGCGACGCTGTCGGCGCCATGCGCCACCAGCATCCCGATGCGCCGCGTGTCGCGCGGTGCGGCGCTGAGCACCGCCGACCAGAAGGCGGGGGTGACGGGGGAGGCAACGCGCGTCGAAATCATCTGCCCGAATTGCTCGGCCTGGCTTTGCGTGATTTCGTCGGCCAGCTGGTCGGCTTCCACACCCAGCAGCCGTCCGCGCTTGACCGCCGAATCGAGCAGGTTGCGCTGTTCCTTCAGCCGCGCGCGCTCAGCGCGGATATCCGCCGCCTCGCCCGCAGCGGGGGAGGTGCCGAGCTGCGCCAGCCGTGCGTCGATGAGCGCGAGCTGTTGCGACAATTGGCCGGCCGCCGCCAGCGCCGCGCCGCGCGCCGTGGTTGCGGTATCGCGCAGGTCGGCGCGCTGGTCCGGGGTGATCCGGCCGTCCAGCGCGCGGTCGACCGAACGCAGGTCGCTTTCGGCCTGTGCCAGTTGCGCGGTGGCGGTATCGACCGGGGATGGCTGCGCCAGGCCCGTTCCCGGTGCCAGCATCAGCGCCGCCGCCGCCAGCATCGCGCCCCATCGTGCCACCCGCATCATCATCGCATCGCGCCCGCTGCATCGCGTCATGGCGCGCGTCGATAGAACAACCGTTGCGCAAAGGCCATGATCGGACGTACCGGCGGCCGAAACCGGCCGGCGGAGGTTCGTGCGAAACATGCCTTCGATGACTCATCTCGCCGCAGAGGGGCGGATGCTGGCCTATTCGTCCGGCAATTTCGGCAAGGCGTTGGTGTTCAGCGGCGCTGACCTGACGATCCTGTTCCTGTTGACCGACGTGCTGGGGCTGAGCGGCGCGCGGGCGGCGGGGCTGATGCTGTTCGCGGTGATGGGCGACCTGGTCTTCGATCTGGCGGCGGCGCGCATGGTCCTTCGCGGACGTGCGGCGGGGCGCGGCTATCGCTGGATGGTGGCGCTGGCGGCGGTTCCATGCGGGGCGGCGTTCGCGCTGATCTACGCGATGCCTGCGCTGGGCCTCCATCGGCCGTGGATGCTGGCGGCGGCGATCCTGATATTCCGCGGCGCCTATGCCGTCGTCGATGTGCCGCACAATGCGCTGATGGCGCGGGTCAGCCGCGACAGCCGGGCACGGGGCCGCGTGTCGGGATACCGGCTGTTCTTCAGTACCGCCAGCGCGCTGCTGATCGCCGCCGTCCTGACACCGACCGTGCAGCAGGCCGGACGTGCCGGGCAGTTCGATGCGCTGGCCGTCACCGGGATCGCGGTCGGCGCCGCCTTTGCCGTGACCATGCTGCTGTGCGTCTGGGCGTCGGGCAGGCGCGGCGGCGGCGCCGATGCATTGCGCGGTGACCGGATCGCGGTTCCGCTGCGTGATCCGATGGTGCTGGGAATGGGCGCGCTGGCGCTGCTCACCGGGTTCGCGATGCCGTGTTTCGGGCGGATGCTGATCTATCTGGGCGGCTATGTCGTGGCCCGGCCCACGGCGGTCCCGGCGCTGCTGGGCGCGATGACCGCGGGGCAGTTCGTCGGCGTGATCGCGTTTACGGCGCTGTCGCATCGCTTCGACAAGGCGCGGCTGCTCGCCGCCGGTCATGCTGTGAGCGCGGTCGGGCTGCTGTGCTTCACGCTCAGCCTGTCGTGGCCCGCGGGTCAGATGGCGAGCGCGGCGCTGACGGGCGTCGGCTTTGCCAGCGTGTTCATGCTGCCCTGGGGGCTGCTGGCCGATGCGGTCGATGTGGTGGAGTGGCGCCACGGCCGCCGGTTCGAAACGGGGCTGTTCGCCTACTATCTGGTGCTGGTGAAGGCAAGCGGTGCGGCCTCCACCGCGACGATCGGCTGGGTATTGCACCGGATCGGTTATGTGCCCGACGTGATCCAGCCGTCGGGCGTGCGGACGGGAATGGTCGCCCTCGGCCTGGGGGTGCCGATGGCCGGCGCGGTGCTCGCGATCTGGCTGCTGCGTCGCTTCACACTGGATCACCCCCGCCACGCACGCCTGCTGCGCGCGCTGGCGCGGCGTCAGGCGGGGGCGGATCCGGTTTCCGGGTTGAAGCGCGGGTTGGACGGATCAAGCGGGGAGGGCGATACCTTCGCCGGCGGCGTCGCGCTTTCCGCCCAGGCGCGGCACAGCATGTCGCGCAGCATCGCCGCGCCCGCGGCCGCCCGCTCATAGATCAGCGCACGCACGTCCTTGTCGTTCGCGTTGGCGAAGCCGTCGCGCATCTCCAGCTGATACACTCGTTCCAGCCGCGCGCCGGACGTGTCCAGGAAGGCCAGCACCGCATCGAACATGTCGCCCTGCCGATGCGCCGGCGCACCGATCCGCGGCGCGATGTCCGCGGTGGTCAGTCCGATCGCATCCACGAAGCGGCTTTCGAACCGGCCGTGGATGCTGCGGTCGCGGGTGTAGCCGTGGGGATTGGGGCCGCGCCAGCCATCCGAATGGATCGAAACATGCAGCGGCTGCGATCCGTCGCCGATGTAATGGCCGAGAAGGATCGCCTCGAACGCGCATTGCTGCTCCGGCACGGTGGCGTCGCCGCCGCTCGCCTGTGCCGCGCGGACGGCGCGCATGCACACGATCATCCGCTGATAGGCCTCGATCGCGGCATAAGGCAGCGTACCGGTCCAGCGGACGTTGGTGCGCGCGGCGGTGGCGGGATCCTTGTCCTTGATCGCCAGATACCGCTTGTGAAGTGCGAGGACGAATTCGTGGCGCGATCGCGGGATCGGTTTCACGAAGGCGAATTGTTCGCGGAACCAGCCGTGGTTGGGATCCTCCGCGATCTTCGAGAAGCCCTCCGCATCGTCGCGCCACGTATCCGGCAGCGAGGCCGAGTCCGCGATATAGTCGACATGGCGCCGCAGGAAGACCGGGCCGTCGTCCGGGATGCTGTCGATCGCCGCGCGGTCGATCACGGCATGTCCCCTGACTCCCCAGGCGTGGGCGGTGGCGGGGATGACCGTAACGGCCAGGGCAACGGCAAGCGCGATGCGGCGCATGGCGGGTCCTTTCAAGGATCGAGAGGGTCGCGCGGGTCTACGCGATCGGCGGCACGTGCCGGGCGGAACACCAGTTCGGTGGGCGACACGCGCCGGACGATACGGCCGGGCTGATAGCCCAGTTCCGCTGCGTTGCGTTCGGTGAAGCGCGCGCTCTCGATATAGCTGCTTTGCAGCGGGTTGCAGATGATGATCGTCTCGCCGTCCGCCGGCGCGCCCATCTGCGTGAGCAGGCGACTGGCGTTGCGCAGGTTGGTGGTCGTGTGCCGGGCATAGGGTTCGCCGACGATCGCGTCGGGGGGGATGCGATAGCGTTCGATCAGCGCCTTGCGCATCTCGTCTGCCTCGGTGAACGGTGTCCCGCGCGGGTGGGCGCGCCCGCCACTGACAATGATGAACGCGACGTCCCCTTGCGCGAACCGCTGCGCGGCGAGGCGCAGGTGGTATTTGCCGAACGGGCTGAGCGGTTCGCCCTCGATCTCCGGTCCCACGCCGGTCACGATCATCGCGCCGTAACGATAGCGCCGCCAGTCGAGCGTCTTCGCGCGCGTCATCGCCGCCGCATTGGCGCCGCCGGACAACGGCTCGTGCCCGATCGCATCGGTACGATCGCTGACGTCGAGCAGCGCGAGCGCATAGTCGATGCTGGGATCGAACGCCTGCGTCGACCCGGCGCGGGGCGTGTCGGCCAGCCAGTCGGCAGCCTGAAGGCGGGCCTGACGATCCTGCGGTGACAGCGTGCCGGGGCCGTCGATCGCGGTGGCGGGCGGGGCGCCCAGCGCGTAGGTGCGCACGATCACGTTGATACCGGCGATCTCTCGATCGGCCTGTGCGGCGAGGCCGTCGTCGGCGGCGACCAGCGGCGTGGCCGCGGCGGCGGCGCGCCGC
>NZ_LSJO01000010.1:0-495 GCF_001556735.1 Sphingomonas sp. CCH9-F2
GGTTATAGACCCCCGGCGGCGCGGCGAACCCCGCCACCACGCCGGCGGCGATGTCCGCCACATGCACGCGGCTGAACACCTGCCCGGCCACCCCGGTGCGCTGTGCCTTGCCCTCCGCCACCCGCTCCAGCGCCGACCGCCCCGGGCCGTAGATGCCCGGCAGGCGGAACACCCGCGCGCCCAGCCCCCGCCATGCCGCATCGGCGGCGTTGCGGTTCGCGCGCCGCCCGCGATCGGCGGGCGCGGCTTCGTCCACCCACGCGCCGCCGGTGTCGCCATAGACGCCGGTGGACGACAGATAGCCCAGCCACTTCCCCGACAGCACATCGCCATGGCGCGCCAGCACCGGGTCGGCGTCGCCCTCCGGCGGCACCGACGACAGCACATGCGTCGCCGCCGCCACCCCCGCGCGCACCGCCGCGTCGTCGTCGAACCGGATCGTGCCGTCGCGCCCGTCGCGGGTCGTCGCCATCACCACCCCGCCCGCCCTCATTG
>NZ_LSJO01000100.1:0-2243 GCF_001556735.1 Sphingomonas sp. CCH9-F2
TTTTCGACGCCGATCACCCCGCTACCGGGGTCCTTTTTCCACGCCGATCCACAGCATTCGTCGCGCAGGCGGCCGTTGAAGCTCTCGACATAGCCGTTCTGCTGCGGCTTGCCGGGCGCGATATAGTGCCACTCGACAGGCCGCTCCTGCGTCCATCTCAGGATCGCGAGACTGGTCAGCTCGGTGCCATTGTCGCTGACGATCATCAGCGGTGGTCTTCCCCTGGTAGCGATGATGGCGTCGAGCTCGCGAGCGACACGCGCGCCTGACAAGGAGGTGTCGACCACCAACGCCAGGCATTCGCGCGTGAAGTCGTCGACCACCGCCAGGATGCGGATACGTCGGCCACTGATCAGCGTGTCGCTGACGAAGTCGAGGCTCCAGCGCTGGTTCGGTCCTTGTGGCAGCGCCATAGGCGCTCGGGTGCCCATGGCTCGCTTTCGACCGCGCCGGCGCCTGACCCGAAGGTTTTCCTCGCGGTACAGCCGCAGCAGCTTCTTGTGGTTCATGACCAGCCCCTCGCGAGCCAGCATGATACCCAGCCGCCGATAGCCGAAGCGGCGACGCTCTGCCGCGATCTCGCGCAGCCGCGACCGCAGGTCGCCATCATCACTACGCCGGGGCGCGTAGCGCACCGACGTTCGATCTACGCCGAAGATGGAGCATGCCCGACGCTCGCTGATACCGAAGCGCTGCCGAGCCTCCTCGACAGCTCTCCGGCGAGCGGCAGGCTTCACCAGTTTTTTGCTGCCGCCTCCTTGAGCACGGCGTTGTCGAGTATCGCGTCCGCCAGCAGCCGCTTCAGCCGCGCGTTCTCGTCCTCCAGCACCTTCAGCTTGCGCGCCTGCGACACGTCCATGCCGCCGTATTTCGCCTTCCAGGCGTACAGCGTGGCGCTGCTGATCCCGGGTTTCCGGCACACGTCGGCGGTCTTCATCCCGCTGTCCTGCTCGCGCAGCACCGCGATGATCTGCTCCTCGCTGAACCTGCTCTTCTTCACGTCCGTCTCCTCACGAAGGCGAACTCTAGCTCAAACTGGCGGAGTTTCAGGGGAGCACGTCAATATCGAAGCACTCATATGACGATCATTCAATCTAGCTGAGCCGACATAGTCGCCACCAAAATCGGCCAACCTCAGAAAAATCACTTACATAAATATATTGGTCAAGTTGTGCGCGCATTGCAAGCTATTTCCTATCTGAATCTAGGGATTCACTTGACTAGGTCGCTGGAACGCGGCCCCTGAGAGCAGGGGATACCGATTGAATTATTCGAATAGCAATGAAGCCGTTCAGCGGAACGGCGACGATAGCCTCTGTGACCTGATGGGTTGGACGGCCCCTGCACCAGCGTAGCTGTGCGATGATGTGGTCGTTGAGCCACGTCTAGGAGTCGATCCATGCAGCAGGATGTCGTGACCGTCGGTGTCGATCTGGCGAAGAACGTGTTTCAGGTCCACGCGATAGGCGCTGATGGAAAGGTGTTGGTGCGGCGACGCATCCGGCGCGGCGAGGTACTGAAGTTCTTCTCATCGTTGCCGCCGTGCCTGATAGGGATGGAGGCGTGCGCGTCGGCGCACCATTGGGGCCTGATCTGCCCCCGTTTCACCGGACGGGTTCAAGCGGTTGCAGAAACCAATGCGCGATGCTCGCGCGGTGAACGCATTTTGAGCCCCGAATGGGGGTGGTTGTCGTTGTAGTCCTCGATCCATCCGGCAATTGAGGTCAACGCGGTGGGAGCATCGGGCAGCGGCGAGACGCGGACGTAATCGCGCTTGAGGGTATGAACGAAGGCCTCCGAGATGCTGTTGGACTGCGGGCTGCGGACAGGCGTGAAGCAGGGTTTGAGGCCCAGCTGCCGGGCGAAGGTCCGTGTTTCGCGAGCGGTATAGGCCGAGCCGTTATCGGACAGCATCTCGAGCGGCAAGGGCGCGCGCATTCCGCCGAAGCGGGTTTCCACGGCTTCCAGCATGATGTCGCGCACGTCCGAGCCGCTGATGCCGGCATTGGCGACCGCACGCCAGGCGATGATCTCGCGGTCGTGGGCGTCGATGATGAAGGCGCCGCGCACGACCTCGCCGTTCCAGCAGGTGAACTCGAAGCCGTCCGAGCACCAGCGCAGGTTCGAGCGGATCGCCACCACGACGCCGTCATGGCCATAGTCGGTCCGCTCGGTGTAGCGCCGCGCCAGCAGCAGGCGGTCCGCCGCCATAATGCGGTAGACCCGTTTGTGGTTGGCCGACG
>NZ_LSJO01000101.1:0-39745 GCF_001556735.1 Sphingomonas sp. CCH9-F2
GCCACGATCAGGCCGACGATCTTCGCACGCAGCTCGTCCAGCGACGGCAGCGTGGCCAGTGCCTGCACGCCCGCCACGTCCAGCGGGGTCGTGCCCATCGCACCGCCGACGATCTCGAACTTGTCGGTCGTCTTGGCGAATTCGACGACGATCTTGGCCGCCGCGACCGGATCGGTCGAAGAAGCCAGGCCGACCGGGCCGGTCAGCATGTCGCTGAGCGAACCGTAATCGGTGCCGTCGAGTGCGATCCTGGCAAGCTTGTTCTTCGAGACCTTGTAGGTCGCGCCGGCTGCCCGCATCCGGTTGCGCAAGTCGGTCGACTGCGCCACCGTCATGCCGAGGTTGCGGGTGACGACCACCACGGCAACCTCGGAAAAGGTGCGGTTCAGTTCGGCGACGGCCGCGGTCTTCTGACTACGATCCATGCCATTCTCCACGTTGGGAAGGGGCCGCGCGAACGGACCCTTCCGGGTACGAACCGCCATCCGCAAATGCGGCCGGCGGCATTGTCCAGCGATGGGGAATGGGATGCCCGCTAACGGGCGACGGGCCGCACGTGCGGCTTCCATGGGAAAGCGGCACGACCGGCGCGATCAATCCTGTCCCCGCCTCGGCGGGAGATTAAGGCATCCGGGGATGCCACCCGCTGTCTCGGACGGTGCGCCCAGGCCATCCGGCCGGGGCACGCGGGCGGCGTCATAGCCGAACCGCGCCGCGCGTCAAGCCCCGTGCGCGTGTCACCGTTCTGACGCCGATCTGTCGTTTTCGTGTCGCGGTAGCTTCATCGCCATGCCTTTTACCGCGGCCAAGTACGGCCGGTACACCGCATCGCACCGGGGGACTACCGTGACTGACCTTATCATCGGCAACGATTACGACGGCAACGTCGATGCCAACCCGTCGACCACCACCACGCTGGGTGAGCTGGTCGAGCAGCGTTACTCGCGTCGCCAGATGATGGGCGGGATGAGCGCGATGACCACCGCCGCGTTCGGCGCCACGCTGTTGACCGGGTGCAGCGACGATGACGACGGGCGCAATTCCGTCATCACCGTGGCGGACGGCACCACCGTCCAGGCGCAGGGTGGCCGGGTCGTCACGCTGAGCTCCAGCGCCAGCAGCAACGCGACGTCGAGCACCTGGACGCAGGTGAGCGGGCCGACCGTCGCGCTGACCGTCAGCGGCACCTCGGTCAGCTTCGTGACCCCCAACGTCGCCAGCACGACCAACATCGTCCTGCAGTTCACCGCCTCCGGCCCGAGCGGGTCGAGCAGCGAGCGTTCGACCGTCGTCGTCAGCCCGGCGACGCTGGCGTTCACCGCGGTCGCCAAGAACAAGAACGACATCGTGACCGTGCCGACCGGCTATACCGCCACCGTGCTGTACCGCGCGGGCGACCCGATCGCCTCGGGCGTTTCGGCGTTCGCCAACAACGGGTCGGACACCAATTACGCGCAGCGCGCCGGCGACAACCATGACGGCATGAGCTATTTCGGGCTGGCTGCCAGCGGCAACACCCCGGACGCGAGCAACAGCACGCGCGGCCTGCTGGCGATCAACCACGAATATATCAACCCGCAGTATATGCACGTCGGCGCGCCGACGACCGTGGCGGACTCGGCGGGCGTGCAGCGCCGCCCGGAGGCCGAGGTGGTCAAGGAGATCGAGGCGCACGGCGTTTCGGTGGTCGAGGTGACCCGCGCGGGCAACACCGGTGCGTGGAGCTATGTCGCGGCGAGCGCGCTCAACCGCCGCGTGACGCCGAACACGCCGGTGACGTTCAGCGGCCCGGCGCGCGGCGACGCGCAGCTGCGCACGCGCTATTCGGCGGACGGCACCACCGGTCGCGGCACGATCAACAATTGCGCGAACGGCGCGATGCCGTGGGGCACCTACGCCACCTGCGAGGAAAACTGGGCGGGCTATTTCGCGCGGTCGTCGACCGACGCGGCGGTGCGCACCGGCGCGGGAAATGCCAAGCAGGTGACGTCGATGTCGCGCTACGGCGTCGGCACCGCCAGCCGCTACGGCTGGGAAACGGTGGCCGCAGCGGATGCGAGCAGCACGATCTTCTCGCGCTGGAACGCCTCGGCAGTCGCCGCCAATGCCGCGGACGGCACCGCCGATTTCCGCAACGAGCCGTTCACCTTCGGCTGGGTGGTCGAGATCGATCCCTATGATCCCAGCTCGACCCCGCGCAAGCGTACCGCGCTGGGCCGCATGGCGCACGAAGGCGTGATGGCGGGCCGCATGATTGCGGGCGTTAAGCCGGCGTTCTACATGGGCGACGATGGCCGCAACGAATATATCTACAAGTTCGTATCGGCCACTGCCTGGTCGGCGGCGGACGCCACCGCGTCGAACCGGCTGGCGACCGGTGACAAGTATCTCGACACCGGAACGCTGTATGTCGCGAAGTTCAACGCCGACGGCACGGGTACCTGGCTGCCGCTGGTGTTCGGCCAGAACGGGCTGACGGGGAGCGCGTCCTATCCGTTCGCCAGCCAGGCCGACGTGCTCATCAACGCCCGCATCGCGGCGGACATTCTGGGTGCCACCCCGATGGATCGCCCGGAATGGACCGCGGTGAACCCGGTCAATGGCGAGATGTACTGCACGCTGACCAATAACTCGAACCGTCGCGGCGTGGCGTCGAGCAGCAGCACCCGCGCGGTCGACGCGGCCAACCCGCGCGCCTATGTCGACACCCGCACCGACGGCGGCACCAACAGCGGCAACGCCAACGGGCATGTCGTACGCCTGCGCGAGGCCAACGACTCGACCGAATCGCTGACGTTCACCTGGGACGTCTACGCCTTCGGTGCGCGCGCCAACGCCAATGCCGACAACATCAACCTGTCGGGACTGGACGACACCAACGATTTCTCGTCGCCCGATGGCCTGTGGTTCGGCCTGCCCACCAACGCGGCCGGCCAGGCGTCGCCGCTGCTGTTCGTGCAGACCGACGACGGCGCCTACACCGACGTGACCAACTGCATGATGCTGATCGGTATGCCCGGCCGCGTCGGTGACGGCACGACCAAGAGCGTCACGACCAGCTTCGGCGGCACCGCCACCACGACGACCCGCGTCGGCGCGGCGCCGGGTGCGAAGCTGAAGCGCTTCCTGGTCGGCCCGAAGGAGTGCGAGATCACCGGCATCACCTCGACCGCCGACGGCCGCACGATCTTCGTCAACGTCCAGCACCCGGGTGAGGACGGCAACTTCGCCAACATCACCTCCAACTGGCCGCAGAGCCAGGCGACCGGCACCGGCACCGGTCGTCCGCGGGCGGCCACGGTGGTCATCACCAAGAACGACGGCGGCGTCGTCGGCCTGTAAGGCGCGGGTACTCCGCCGACCCTGCGCGGCGCCCCGTCGTCCGGCCGTCACGGTCCGGGCGGCGGGGCGTCGCCGTTGATGGCGCCGTCGGCGGCCGCGTCGATCCACCAACGTTGCTCCCAGCCGCGCTCCTCGGCGCGGGGCGCACCATTCGCGTCGCGGGCGGGGGCGTAGCCGAACCGCTGCTCGATCAGTCGACATGTCGTCGCATCGAGCGCCGCGTTGCCGCTGGACCGCATCGTGCGACAGGCGATCGCGCGGCCATCCAGCGTAACGGTGAAGCGCACCGTCACCACCCCTTCGATCCGCGCGCGGCGTTCGGCGGCGGGATAGTCGCGGGCGCGGATCACCCCGCGAATCAGTCGGGCGGGTGTCCCGGCAGCGCCCGCGCCCGCGCCCGCGCCGGCGCCTTCCGCGCCGCTGCCGTTCCCATCGCTGGTCGCGGCGCCACCGGCCTGTGCGCTAATTCCGCTGCCTGCGACCGGAGCAGCCAGCAGCGGAACGGATGGCGGGACGATAATGACCGGCGGCGCGGCGAGCGGGGCGGGATTCGCGGTCCGGGCCGGCGCCCGGACGGATGAACGGCCCGCATCGTCCGCCGCCGGGAGCGGGGGCGGGGAAGCGGGCGCGGGCGGCGGAATGTCGAACGTGGCCAGCGAAGCCCCCGGCGTCGCCCCGGGCACCGCCTCATCCGGCGCGAGCAGCCACCAGCAGGCAGCGGCATGAAGCGCCAGCACCAGCGCCCACGCGACGATCCGTTCGGTTCGCCGCGTCCCGGTCATGATCGTCGCGTCAGCGCCGCGGGCGCGGGGTGCGTTGCGCCTGATAGCGCCGCTGCGGCGGGCCGCCGGCGCCGCCCGGACCGCCGCGCATTGGCGCCGGCGCGCCCTGCATCGGCTCGATCCGCACGCCGCTTTCGTCCTCGCCATCAGCATTGGCGCTGGCGCGTACCGCGGCCGCGAAGCGGCCGGCGAGCGCGCTGGGCACCTGGAACTGCGTTTCCATCGCGCCGATGCGGATCGCCCCGATCTCCGCCTTGGTCACATGGCCGCGGCGGCACAGCAGCGGCAGCACCCAGCGCGGATCGGCATTCTGCCGCCGGCCGACGTTCATGCGGAACCACACGACATCGTCGAAGCCGGGGCGGTGCGCCTTCTGCCGATCCTCCGGCGCGCGGTCGGACAGTTCCTCGGGCGCGGGCAGGCTGGCGCGCTGCGCCGCGACGAAGGCGGCGGCGATCTCCTCCGCCGATCGCTGCGCCAGCAATTCGGCGGCGAGCGCCTGATCGTCCTCGTCCACCTCGACCGGGGCGAGCAGACGTTCGAGCAGTCGCTCGCGGTCCTTCGCGCGGATCGCCTCTGCGGTCGGCACCTCGCCCCATTCGGCGGCGATACGCGCGCCGCGCAGCATCATCTCGACACGGCGACGGCGCGGGTAGGGGACCAACAGCACCGCCGTCCCCTTCTTGCCGGCGCGTCCGGTGCGGCCCGAACGGTGCTGCAACACCTCGGCATCGCGCGGCAGCTCGACATGGACGACCAGGCTCAGCGTCGGCAGGTCGATGCCGCGCGCGGCCACGTCGGTCGCTACGCACACCCGCGCACGGCGGTCGCGCAGCGCCTGGAGCGCGTGGTTACGCTCATTCTGCGAATGCTCGCCCGACAGCGCCACCGCGGCGAACCCACGCTCGACCAGCCCGGCGTGCAGGTGGCGGACATTGTCGCGCGTCGCGCAGAACAGGATCGCGGTCTCCGCCTCGTAGAAGCGCAGCAGGTTGATGACCGCATGCTCGATTTCCGAAGGGGAGACGGTGACCGCGCGATAGGTGATGTCGCCATGCCCGCGCTGTTCGCTGACGGTCGAGATGCGCAACGCATCGCGCTGATACTTGCGGGCCAGCGCGACGATCGTCTTGGGCAGGGTGGCGGAGAACAGCAATGTGCGCCGTTCCGCCGGTGTTTGGTCGAGCAGCGCCTCCAGATCGTCGCGGAAGCCCATGTCGAGCATCTCGTCCGCCTCGTCCAGCACCGCTGCGCGGATCTGCGACAGGTTCAGCGCGCCGCGCTCGACATGGTCGCGCAGGCGCCCGGGGGTGCCGACGACGATGTGGGCGCCGTGGTTCAGCGCGCGGCGTTCGCGGCTGGGGTCCATGCCGCCGACGCAGGTGCCGATCCGCGCATCGGCGTAGAGCCACGTCAGCTCCTTGGCGACCTGCAGCGCCAGTTCGCGGGTCGGCGCGATCACCAGCGCCAGCGGCGCGCCCGGCTGCGGCAGCTGGTCGTCGGTCAGCAACTGGCCGGCGATCGCCAGCCCGAAGGCGACGGTCTTGCCGGAGCCGGTCTGTGCCGACACCAGCAGGTCGCGGCCGATCGCCTCGTCGGCGGTCACCTCGCTCTGGACGGGGGTGAGCGCGGCATAGCCACGCGCTTCTAGCGCGCTCGACAGTGCGGCGGGGATGTTCGTTGCTTTCATGAGATCGTCCAGATGGTATCGCGAAGGCGGAAATGCCAGTGGCGCCGGGTTACCAGCGGTAATTGAAACTGATGCTGATGCGGTCCGCCTTCGCGGCGTTGGGCATCACTTCGTGTCGCAGCCAGCTTTCCCAAAGGAAGACGGTGCCGGGCTGCGGCTCCGCATAGACGAAGGTGTCGGCGCGGGGCGGCGCGGCCATCAGCATCGTCAGCCGCGGATCCTCCAGCTTGAGCGCGCCCGACCCCGGCGGCACCGCGACGTAGCAGGTGCCCGACACGACGCTGTGCGGATGGATGTGCCCCGAATGGGTGCCGCCCGGCTTCATGATGTTGACCCACAGGCTGTCCAGCTTCAGCCGGCGCCCGCCCAATTCCATTCCCGCATCGCGCGCGAAGGCGGCGACATGTCGGTCGAGGTGCCGTTTCAGATCGGAAAAGGCCGGGTCGCGCAGCGGCAGATCGTCGAGCGACGCGTAGCTGGTATAGCCGCGATAGCCGTGCTCCTTCGACCAGCGCCGCCCCGCGACGTCGTCCTGCGCCAGCGTGCGGCACGATTCGTCCAGTTCGGCGATCAGATCGGGGGAGTCGATCGGCGCTTCGTAAAAATGGGTCGGGAACAGCTGGCGTGTCGGCATCGGGGCGGTCCTGTCGGCGGAAGGGGAGGGCGGGCGCGGCATCACCCCAGGCGCAGCGCGACGTCGTTCATGAAGCGCGTGTCGTCGCCCTTCGCCAGCCAGTCCGCCTCCGCCGCGACCGCGCCGAGCAGGTCGGACAGCGGCTCGATCTCCGTCTTGGCGTAATTGCCCAGCACATGCCCGGTCACGCGGTCCTTGTGGCCCGGATGGCCGATGCCGATCCGCACGCGCCGGAAATCGGGGCCGAGATGCTGGTCGATCGAGCGCAGGCCGTTATGTCCGGCCGTCCCGCCGCCCTGCTTCACTTTCACCTTCATCGGCGCCAGGTCGAGTTCGTCGTGGAACACGGTCAGCGCCTCGACGCCCAGCTTGTAGAAGCGGATCGCCTCGCCCACCGACCGGCCGCTGTCGTTCATGAAGGTGGCGGGCTTGAGCAGCAGCACCCTGTCGCCGCCGATCCGACCTTCCTGCAACCAGCCCTGGAACTTCTTCGCGGGCGGGGCAAAGCCATGGACCTCGGCGATGGCGTCCAGCGCCATGAAGCCGACATTGTGCCGGTTCATCGCATATTGCGCGCCCGGATTGCCCAGGCCGACCCACAATTGCATGTCGCGTTCCTTCAAAGGGCGAAGGGGGCAAAAAGCGAAGGGGGCAGGGGAGCGTCGCCGCTGCCCTGCCCCCGTAAGACTTGCCGTAGGCGGCAAGGCGGCGCGATTACTCGCCCTTGTCCTCGCCCTCTTCCTCGGCGGCGGCTTCGGCAGCAGCCTCGGCCGACGCGGCTTCGGCCAGCGCGGCTTCCTCGGCGGCCTGTTCCTGCGCCTCGGCGAGCATCGCCGACGGGGCGACGATCGTGGCGACGGTGAATTCCGGATCCTCGATCACCAGCTTCGCGCCCTTGGGTACGCGCACGTCGCCGATGTGGATCGTGTCGCCCACGTCCTTGCCCTTCACCGACACGACGATTTCCGACGGGATGTCCGCGGCGTCGACGGTCAGCTCCAGTTCGGTGGCGACCAGCGACAGCACGGCGCCCTTCTTCACGCCCGGCGACAGTTCCTCGTCCACGATCACGACCGGGACCGGCACGGTGACGGTTTCGTGCGCGGCGATGCGCAGGAAGTCGACGTGCGTCGGACGATCGGTGACGGGGTGGAACGCCACGTCCTTGGCCAGCGTGCGCTGACCGTCGACCATGATGACCGAGTTCATGAAGTGGCCGGTCATCAGTGCCTTGACCAGCGCCTTCTCCTCGAGATGGATCGCGGTCGGCTCTTTCTTCTGGCCGTAGATCACGGCGGGGACGCGGCCGTCACGACGCAGTGCACGGGAGGCTCCCTTGCCAACCCGGTCACGCGCCTCGGCTGCGAGCGTGATGGTGTCGCTCATGCGATATGCTCCGAAACTTGTGAGTACGTTTCCCGACACGCCTCCAGGGATGACCATGGCGGGAAGCCGGCGCGCTTAGCGGCAACGCGCCGGAAACGCAAGGTCGGCCGGGCGCCGCGTCAGTAGTTCACACGCACCGCATTCAGCTTGTACGCGCCCAGCTGCGCCTGCACGCTCTGGTCGCCCGCCAGATGCCCCGCGCCGACCGCGATGAAGACGGTGCCCGGCTGCTTCATCCGCTCCGCGATCCACGCCGCCCAGCGCTTGTTGCGGTCGGTCAGCAGCGTCTTGGCGACCTCGGGCGAATCCTTGAGCGATTCGTTCATTTCCGCGGCCACGCCGTCGGGGTTGCCCTTCGCCCAAGCGGACACCATCGTCTCGAACGTGGTTTCCACCTTTGGCAGTTCGTCGAGGGTGCTTTCCAGCAGCTGGAGCTGTCCGTCGCGCGAGATGCCGTCGAAGATGCCCAGCTGCCCCTCGAACGTTTCCAGCCCCTCGACCTTCTTGCCGGCGGCGCGCGCCGCCTTGGTCAGCACGGCTTCGGGGCCGTTGGCGGGATCGTAGCCCAGCTTCTGGATCGGCAGCAGCGACAGGGTGACCGCGGCGAACCACGGGCGCATCTTGTCGTAGGCCGCCGCGGGGACGTTGCCCTGGCCCATCGCGGTGGCGAAGGCGCCACGGTAATTGGGGGGCAGCGCCTGGGTCAGCGGGGTGCCGGCGGGATCGAACGCCTTGGCCATGACGACGCGCTGCTGGGTGGCCGCGTCGGGTTCGACCATCTCCAGCACCAGCGTCTGCGAGGCGTCGAACGCCTTCTTCACGCCTTCGTCGAACCAGCTGAGACCCGGTTTCAGCACGTGGATGGTGCCGAACAGATAGATGGTCGTATCGGCGTCCTTCACCACCCACAAGGCGGGATCGGCGTCGGTGGGGGACGAGTCGCGCGCCTGTTGCGCGCAGGCGGGGAGCGCCAGCAGCAGGGCAATGGCGGTGGTGGCGGTCTTCATGAGGCGGTTCATGGAGCAGGTTCCTAACGAAGGAAACAGGGTGGTGGAAACAGGGTCAGCGATACTTTCGCCATAGCCAGACGATGCCGGTGACCGCGATCATCGCAGCGAACAGCGCGGTCGCGTCGACCGGCGGGAGCATTCCGGCGCGCCAGAACGTCCACCAGATCGGCGCGCCGATCGCCACCGCGTAGAAACCCGCGACCGCGCCGTCGCGATACGCCTCGCGTTCATGCTCGTCGACGACGCGGTGCCAGCGCCACGAAATGACCGGCAGTACCACGCCCCAGGCGAACGCGAGCACGACCGCGAACCACAAGGGCAGCGGCGCGGACATGAGATCGGGGCGTGTCCCGTCGGGTACCCCGCGCGTCGCCACCAGCGCGATGCCCAGGCCGATCGCGCCGCCGAGCAGCCCCGACAGCGCCAGCAGGCGGTGATTGGCGCGCTGTCGCCCGCCGGGTCGATGGATCCGCGGCATCCCGATCACCCCCGCGCCTTGCGCCACGCGAACACCGCCAGCCCTGCGGCAAGCGACACCCACCACAGCGCGTCCGCCAGCGACCCGCTGCCCAGCGCCCGTTCCAGTTGCTCGGCCAGCGGATGACCGATGAAGCCGACGACGCCGATCGTTGCCCACATCGACAGCGCGTCGCGTCGCTGGACCTCGTCCGCCTCGCGCCAGCCCCAGATGCCCGCACCCAGCACCACGATTGCGAAAGTGATCGTGGTCGCCATCACCTCCGTCGCGGGGACGGAGACGCGGTGGGGACGTCCGAGGAACCCGTCGGCCACGCCGGCCAGGAACGGCAGCGCGATCATGCTGACGGTCGCGGCGACGATGATGGCTGCTGCGCGGCGCACCCGGCGGCGGCGACGGTCGCGCATGCGCGCCTCGCCCCAGCCGGCTTCCGCAGCGATAGGGGCAGGGGTCATCGCCATTCCACCGCGACGTTGATGGCCAGATGCGGCAGGCGCCACGAGGCGGACGGCGCGCCATCGCCGATCGCGCGCTCCAGCACGGTCAGCGGATCGTGCCCCATCACCATCAGCCCCAGCACGATGCCGAGCACGAGCTGCGCCACCGCGTTGCGCCCGCGCGGCCGGTCACGCATCACCTTCTCCGTCATCGAAAATCTCCTCGATCGTGAGGCCGAACAGCCGGCCGATGCGGAAGGCGAGCGGCAGCGAGGGATCGTATTTCCCCGTTTCGATCGCGTTCACCGCCTGGCGCGACACGTCCAGCCGCCCGGCCAGCTCGGCCTGGCTCCAGTCGCGTTCCGCACGCAGCACCTTGAGGCGATTCTTCATGTCGCTTCCTTGCAACATCCAAAGCCTCTTGTCAGCATCGCCTGACCGAATGTCAGGTAACTATGACAAAGTGTCAGCGAGTCGCGTCTTTGTCAAGCGTGCCTGACAAAATGTCACGCAAGGTTGGCGACAGCGACGCGGATCACGCGGTGGCGAGTTGATTCCGTCGGGCGGTTCCGCCACAGGCTGCGCGCGTGAGCGACCCGTCTGCCCCCCGCCCGCTGTCCTTCCAGGCGATGATCCTGCGGCTCCACCAATATTGGTCGGAGCATGGATGTGCGATCCTGCAACCCTATGACATGGAAATGGGGGCGGGGACGTTCCACCCGGCGACCACGTTGCGCGCGCTGGGGCCGGACGCGTGGAACGCCGCCTATGTCCAGCCGTGCCGCCGCCCGACCGACGGCCGCTATGGCGAGAACCCCAACCGGCTGCAGCATTATTACCAATATCAGGTGATCCTGAAGCCCAGCCCGCCGAACCTGCAGGAACTGTACCTGGGGTCGCTGGCGGCGATTGGGGTGGACATGCGCGTCCACGACATCCGCTTCGTGGAGGACGATTGGGAAAGCCCGACGCTGGGCGCCTGGGGCCTCGGCTGGGAAGTGTGGTGCGACGGGATGGAGGTGACGCAGTTCACCTATTTCCAGCAGATGGGCGGTTTCGACATGAAGCCGGTTGCGGGCGAGCTGACCTACGGGCTGGAGCGGCTGGCGATGTACATCCAGAACGTCGACAATGTGTACGACCTGGCGTTCAACGATGCGGGCGTTTCGTACGGCGACGTGTTCCTGGAGAACGAGCGCCAGATGTCGACGTGGAATTTCGAGGTGGCGGACACCGACCGGCTGTTCGACGCATTCCGCAAGGCGGCGGCCGAGTGCGAGAACTGCCTGGAGGCGAAGCTGCCGATCGCCGCCTACGAACAGGCGATCAAGGCCAGCCATACGTTCAACCTGCTGCAGGCGCGCGGCGTGATCTCCGTCGCGGAGCGGCAGGCCTATATCGGGCGGGTGCGCGATCTGGCGAAGGCGGCGTGCGCGGCGCACATGGAGAAGAACGGGTGGGCGGCGTGATGGTCACGCGACGCCGCGACGGTGCCGTCGATTTTTTCGCGCAGAGGCGCAGAGGCGCAGGGATGGGGCGCCCGCGGTCGGATCGCGCGGCAGCAACTGACGTTTGGCAGCGTGGCGGTGGCGGAATGCCCGCCGCTGGCGCGGCCTCTCTGCGGCTCTGCGTCTCGGCGCGAACCACGCGTCTTCGCGTCTTCGCGCCTTCGCGTGAACCCTCCTTCCAGACGGCGATTTTCGCATGACCGACTTCCTGCTCGAACTCCGTTCCGAGGAGATCCCCGCCCGGATGCAGGCCAAGGCGCGTGAGGATCTGGCGCGGCTGTTCGCGGGTGAGCTGGCGAAGGCCGGGCTGAGCGCGTCGGAGACGGTCACCTATGCCACGCCGCGGCGGCTGGCGTTGATCCTGCGCGGGCTGCCGGACGCGACCCAGGCGGTGAGCGAGGAAGTGAAGGGGCCGAAGGCGAGCGCCCCGCCGCAGGCGCTGGAAGGCTTCCTGCGCAAGACCGGGCTGACCCGCGAGCAACTGGTCGAGCGCGACGGCGTGCTGTTCGCGGTCAGCGAGCGGCCCGGCCGCGCCACGGCCGAGGTGCTGGGCGAGGCGATCCCCGTCGTCATCCGCGCCTTTCCCTGGCCCAAGTCGATGCGCTGGGGCGCGGCGTCGGCTTCGACCGAGAGCTTGCGCTGGGTGCGGCCGTTGCAGGGCATCGTCGCGCTGTTCGGCGAGGCGGTGGTGCCGGTGGAGATCGCCGGGATCGCGAGCGGTGCGACGACGGCGGGGCACCGTTTCCATCATCCGGACGCGGTGACGATCCGGTCGGCGGCAGACTATGTCGAGACGCTGCGCGACGCGCATGTCATCGTCGACCAGGATGAGCGCGCGGCGATCATCGCGACCGGCGCGGCGATGGCCACCGCCAAGGCGGGGCTGACGCTGGTCCGCGACGAAGGGCTGCTGGCCGAGAATGCCGGGCTGACCGAATGGCCGATGCCGTTGCTGGGCCGCTTCGACCCCGATTATCTGTCGGTCCCGCCCGAGGTGATCCAGCTGACCGCGCGGGTGAACCAGAAGTATTTCGTGTGCCGCGATGCTGACGGGAAGCTGGCCAATGCCTTCGTCTGCACCGCGAATATCGATGCCGACGACGGCGGGGCGAAGATCGTCGAGGGCAACCGCAAGGTGCTGGCGGCGCGGCTTTCCGACGCGCGCTTCTTCTACGACACCGACCTGAAGGTGCCGCTGGAGGAGCAGGCGAAGAAGCTGGACCGGATCGTCTTCCACGAAAAGCTGGGGACGGTCGCCGACAAGGTGGAGCGCGTCGCGAAGCTGGCGCGCTGGCTGGTCGAGGAGGGGATCGTTCCTGCCTCTCCCCCTCACCCTTCCGCCGCCTCCGGCGGCTCCCTCCCTCTCCCACAAGGGGAGAGGGAAAAACTGGCGGACCTTGCCGAACGCGCGGCGCGGCTGGCGAAGGCCGACCTTGTCACCGGCATGGTCGGCGAATTTCCGGAATTGCAGGGGCTGATGGGCGGCTATTACGCCGCCGCACAGGGCGAGGACCCGGCGGTCGCGAACGCGATCCGCGATCACTACAAGCCGGTCGGGCAGGGCGACGAGGTGCCGACCGATCCGGTGACGGTGGCGGTGTCGCTGGCGGACAAGCTGGATGTTTTGATTGCGTTCTTCGCAGCCGATGAAAGGCCAACGGGATCAAAAGATCCGTTTGCGCTTCGCCGCGCCGGCTTGGGAATAATTTCGCTTCTGAATCGCAATCAAATCCGACTGCCCATCCGCTTGATTGCTCCGAATTATCTTGCGCTTCTCGCTAAGCAAATTGCGTCAACCCGCCTTCGCGCAAGCGGCGATGAGAGCTTTGCAGATGATATATACGACGCTTGGGCAGCCGGTAGGCCATTCGGTATAACTAATACTGGTGGGCCATTCATTGAGCGAGAAGGTGGTGGGCGCGATCTATATGGATCAGAGTTCGCCCACGTAGTTAAGTGGGCCGTCGACGTGCATTTCTCAGTCATGGGGGTGGCGCCGGACATACTTCCATTTTTAGCCGACCGCCTCAAGGTCCAGCAGCGCGAGGCGGGCGTTCGTCATGACCTGATCGACGCGGTGTTCGCGCTGGGTGGGGAAGACGATCTGGTTCGGCTGCTGGCGCGGGTCCATGCGTTGCAGGCGTTCGTCACCACCGATGACGGCGCGAACCTGCTGGCCGGGTACAAGCGGGCGGCGAACATCCTGAAGAAGGAAGGCGTCACCGCCGACGTCACCCCAGCGAAGGCTGGGGTCTGTGGCGAGGGAGCGGGGCAGGAGCCGCGCGAGGCCCCGGCTTCCGCCGGGGCGACGTATGATCGCGAACCCGCCGAGGCGGCGCTGGTTGCCGCGCTCGACGCCGCCGAACCCGCCGCCGCGGATGCGGTCGCGCGCGAGGATTTCGCGGGGGCGATGGCCGCGCTGGCGACGCTGCGCGCGCCGATCGACGCCTTTTTCGAGGCGGTGACGGTCAACGATGCCGATCCGGCGAAGCGCGCGGCGCGGCTGGCGTTGCTGCTGCGGGTGCGCGACGCGGTGCACGGCGTCGCCGATTTCTCGCGTATCGAGGGGTAGGCGCGCGTCCGCCGCTGGCGAAAGGCCTGCTGTCGCGGGGCGAGGCGAATCCATATTGCTTTCCGGCGCGCAACGGTGTGTTGCGTTGCAACAACGACATGGATGCGAACGGCATCGGCACGGGACAGGGACAGGAGACGAGAGCATGGCGACGGCGGCTGAGGCAGCGACGGATACACGCTACGTCTATCGTTTCGGGGGCGGCGTGTCCGACGGCGGCAAGGGCGACAAGAACCTGCTGGGCGGCAAGGGCGCGAACCTGGCCGAAATGGCCTCGATCGACCTGCCGGTGCCGCCGGGCTTCACCATCTCCACCGCGATGTGCACCCGCTATTACGAGGAGGGGGAGAAATTCCCCGACTCGCTGCGGGCCGAGGTCGCGAACGGTATCGCGCATATCGAGCAGGTGACCGGCAAGACGTTCGGCAATGCCGCCGATCCGCTGCTGGTGTCGGTCCGTTCCGGCGCGCGCGTGTCGATGCCCGGGATGATGGACACCGTCCTCAACCTGGGGCTGAACGATGCCACGGTCGAGGGGCTGGCGGCGGCCAGCGGCGATGCGCGCTTCGCCTGGGACAGCTATCGCCGCTTCATCCAGATGTACGCCGACGTGGTGCTGGAACTGGACCATGGCGCGTTCGAGGAAGCGCTGGAAGTCGCCAAGGAAGATCGCGGCTTCACGCTCGACACCGAATTGTCGGCCGACGATCTGCGCGCGCTGGTGGCCGAGTATAAGAAGCTGGTCGCGGCGGAATGGGGCAAGCCGTTCCCGCAGGACGTCCATGACCAATTGTGGGGCGCGGTCGGCGCGGTGTTCGGTTCGTGGCAGTCGGAACGCGCCAAGGTCTATCGCCGGCTGAACGACATTCCCGGCGACTGGGGCACCGCGGTCAACGTGCAGGCGATGGTGTTCGGCAACATGGGCGACACCAGCGCCACCGGCGTCGCCTTCACCCGCGATCCGTCGAAGGGCGACCGCGCCTATTACGGCGAATTCCTGATTAACGCGCAGGGCGAGGACGTGGTCGCGGGGATCCGCACGCCGCAATACCTGACCAGGGCCGCGCGCGAGGAAGCCGGCGCGAAGCCCGCGTCGATGGAAGAGGCGATGCCGGAGGTCTATGCCGAGCTCGCGGCGGTGTTCGACCGGCTCGAGACGCATTACCGCGACATGCAGGACATCGAGTTCACCGTGGAGCGCGGCAAGCTGTGGATGCTGCAGACCCGGTCGGGCAAGCGCACCGCCAAGGCCGCGCTGAAGATCGCGGTCGACATGGCGAACGAAGGCCTCATCACCCGTGACGAGGCGATCGCGCGGGTCGAGCCGCAGGCGCTGGACCAGCTGCTCCACCCGACGCTGGACCCCGATGCGCATCGCGACGTCCTGACCAAGGGACTGCCCGCCAGCCCCGGCGCGGCGAGCGGCGCGGCGGTGTTCGACGCCGATACCGCCGAACGCTGGGCCGCGGACGGCAAGGCGGTGATCCTGCTGCGCACCGAGACCAGCCCGGAGGATATCCACGGGATGCACGCGGCCAAGGGCATCCTGACCGCGCGCGGGGGCATGACCAGCCACGCCGCGGTCGTCGCGCGCGGCATGGGCCGTCCGTGCGTGTCGGGCGCGGGGACGCTGGCGATCGACGCCAGGGCGAAGATCGCGCGCGTTTCGGGCCGCGAGGTGCGCGAGGGCGACACGCTGACGATCGACGGCAGCACCGGCGAGGTGATGATGGGCGAGGTCGCGACGATCCAGCCCGAGCTGGCGGGCGATTTCGGCACGCTGATGGAATGGGCCGACGGCGTGCGCCGGCTGAAGGTGCGCGCCAACGCCGAAACCCCGCTCGACTGCCGCACCGCGCGCGATTTCGGCGCGGAGGGCGTCGGGCTGTGCCGCACCGAGCATATGTTCTTCGACGGCGCGCGCATCACCGCGGTGCGCCAGATGATCCTGGCCGAGGACGAGGCCGGGCGCCGTGCCGCGCTGGAAAAGCTGCTGCCCGAACAGCGCGCCGATTTCACCGCGATCTTCGAGGTGATGGCCGGCCTGCCGGTCACCGTGCGGCTGCTCGACCCGCCGCTGCACGAATTCCTGCCGCATGAGGAAAACGAGTTCGCCGAGGTGGCGAGCGCGGCGGGCGTCGGCGTCGAGCAGCTCAAGCGCCGCGCCGCCGAGCTGCACGAATTCAACCCGATGCTGGGCCATCGCGGCTGCCGGCTGGGCGTGACCTATCCCGAAATCTACGAGATGCAGGCGCGCGCGATCTTCGAGGCGGCGATCGACGTCGCCGAGAGGAGCGGGGAGGCACCGATCCCCGAAGTGATGATCCCGCTGGTCGCGACAAAGCGTGAGCTGGATCTGATGAAGACGGTGGTCGATGCCGCCGCGCAGGCGGTGTTCGGCGAGCGCGGGCGAACGGTCGACTATCTGGTCGGCACGATGATCGAGTTGCCGCGCGCCGCGCTGAAGGCGGGCGAGATCGCCGAGACGGGCGAATTCTTCTCGTTCGGCACCAACGACCTGACGCAGACGACGCTGGGCGTCAGCCGCGACGACGCCGCGCGCTTCCTGGGCGCCTATGTCGAAAAGGGCATCTACGCCAAGGACCCGTTCGTCAGCCTGGACGTCGAGGGCGTGGGCGAACTGGTGTCGCTGGCGGCCGAGCGCGGGCGCGCGACGCGGCCGGCGATCAAGCTGGGCATCTGCGGCGAACATGGCGGCGACCCGGCGTCGATCGCCTTCTGCGAGAGCGTGGGGCTGGATTACGTCTCCGCCTCGCCCTACCGTGTGCCGATCGCACGGCTGGCCGCCGCACAGGCGGCGCTGAAGGCGAGGGGCTGAGCGGACGGGAGCGGTGACGATGAAACCCTGGGCGCGGTATCTGATCTGTGTCGCGCTGGGGCTGATCGTCGGCGTCCTGTACGCCGCCTGGGTCGTGCGCGCAGGCACATTGGGGTCCGGCACCGCGATCGGCGCCTGGCGCACCGGCACCGATTTCGGATCGCAGGACCAGAGCGCGCGCACCCGCGCGGTCGTCGCGCTGCGCGGGCTGCTCGCGCTGCCGGCGCGTGAAGCGCGTTACTATACCGCCGCGACCGACGATGCCGGTCGCCCGCTGGACGGGCGGTGCCGCTATCGCGTGACCGGGGGCACGTTGCCGGCGCGATGGTGGAGCCTGACGCTGTATGACCGCGCCGGCTATCTGGTGGGCGACGGCCCCTATTCGGTCGGGAGTGCCGCGTTGCCGGAGGCGGAGCAGGGACGGTGGACGGTGCTGATCGCGCCGACGCCGCAGCCGGGGCACTGGCTGCCGACCGCGAAGCTCGACCGGTTCGAACTGACGCTGCGCACCTATCTGCCCGCCGATGCGGGACGCACCAGCCCGGCGCGCGACCAGCTCCCCTCGATCCGGCAGGAGGCGTGCGCATGATCCGCAACTGGCGCTGGCCGATCGTCGCGGGGTTGCTGGTCGCCGCGCTTGCCTATGTCGTGACGCTGCGGCGTGCGCCGACGATGCTGATGGCGGCGGCGGAACGGCGGCTGGAAAAGCTGGGCGGGGTCAACCGCTTCGCGCACGCGCCGCTGGCGACCGCGGCGTCGCGCGCGGTGGTGCGGCCCAGCCCGGACCTGGCCTATTCCAGCTGCGTGTTCGATGCGTCGAAGGCGCCGATCCTGGTCGATGTCGCCCCGGTGCCGGCGCGCTACTGGTCGCTGTCGGTGTTCGGCGCCAACACCGACGTGGCGTTCGTGCGCAACAATGTGGAGGCGGGCAACGCGCCGATCCGTGTCGCGCTGGTGACGCCGGGGCAGGCGGTGCCGGCGGGCTATACCGGGGTGCTGGTGCCCGGCGGGCACGGCGTCGCGCTGATCCGCATCCTGATCGACGACCGCGCGCGGTTCGCGCTGGTGGACCAGGCGCGGCGGGTGTCGACCTGCGGAGTGGCGACGGCCGGTTGAGCGGCGTTCCGGACGGGACGGGGCGCGCCGGGGGTCAGTTCGTGTTGTCGAGATAGCCGTAGACGGCCCGGCACACCCGCGACGAGAGCATCGCGCGATCCTGCTCCCCCCGCTCGCCAGCGGCATCCACCATCCCCTTGATGATCGCCAGCACGTCACCCGCCGCCAGATCGAGGTCGGGCTGGACGGGGATATCCGGACGCTCCAGCACGCCGCGCAGGATCGACACCAATCGACAGGTGACGTGCCGTGTTTCCGCGTCGAAGGGCAATCGTCCCTCCTCGACGTCTAGCAGCCGTGCCAGCGCGGGTCGGCGAAGCTGGTGGGCGACGGCTGCGGCGACCAACCCGGCCAGCGCATCCCGACCGCTCGTCGCTGCCAGCGCCGCTTCCCAGTCGGCGATCAGCCGCGACGTCTCGCGCACGATCAACGCGCCGATCAGCGCCTCCTTCCCGGGGAAATATTGATAGAGCGAACCGATGCTGACGCCGGCGCGCTCCGCCACGGCGTTGGTCGTGAATCCCGCCAGTCCGGCCTGCTCCAGAATGCGAGCCGCAGCCTCGACGATCGCCCGCACCGTTTCGACCGACCGGGCCTGGCGCGGTGCTTTCCGGGGCGTGGGGCGCTGCTGGGTAGAGGTGTCCGCCATCGAAGGAATGCGAGTAGCCAATTGTGAGTGTTTGCTCGCATTTTATGCGCGCCACACAAGGATGCAAGGACGCATGATGAGCAATACACCACTTCCGTTCGACCCCGCGCTGACGATCTTCATGCTGGTGAAGACGTCACCGGAATGGCTGGGATTTTCGGTCGACCGCCGGTTCGAGCTTCTCGGCGCGGAATTCACCCCCATCCTGAAGAAGCACGCCGACAACGTCGTTCTGCGCTTCTTCGACGTGGAATTCTATTCGACCCGCGTCACCGATATCTGGATGTGGGACGCAAGGGATCATCATTCCTACCAGTTGCTGGTGGAGGACCTGCGCGAAACCGCTTTCTGGGATCGGTATTTCGACATCGTCGAGATCCTGACCGGCGTGGAGAACGCCTATGCCAAGAATTACGATCGGCCCGTCATCACCGCCTGATCGACAATGGGGGGACATCCGTCCCCCCAATTCCTCCGTTCTCCCGGAAAGGAGAGCGGCGAACCATGCCTCGATCGGTCGGAAACCGCTCTAGATCATCGTGCGGTCGTCGCGATAGGCCGGTTCGGCGGCGGGGCGGGCGAGCGGGCGGTCGTCACGAACGATGCGTTCCTCCACCACCGGCCGTTCCTCGACGACGGGGCGCTCCACCGCCACCGGGCGCTCGTTCACCAGCCGCGTATTCTCGCGCTCCAGTTCGGCGATGCGCTTGGTCGCGGCGGCATGGGCATCGCGTTCGGCGGCGTAGCGCGCCTTCCACTTCTTGCCGCCCGGATGGCTGGCAAGCCCGAACAGCCAGCCGGCGACCAGCGCGATCGCCAGCGCGATATATTGCGTGGGGGTGGTGAACAGCATCGCTTCCTCCCTGTTACGCCGTGACAACGACACGGGAGGAAGCGCGTTCCCGCAGCCCTATTTCGGGCCGTTGTTGATGAAGCTGTCGTTGATCGAACAGGCCGCCGGGCCAAGGATGACGACGAACAGCACCGGCAGGATGAACAGGATCAGCGGCACCGTCATGATCGCGGGCAGGCGCGCGGCCTTTTCCTCGGCGCGCATCATGCGTTCGTTGCGGAATTCCGCCGACAGCACGCGCAGCGCGCTGGCCAGCGGGGTGCCGTATTTCTCGGTCTGAATCATCGTCGTGACGACGCCCTTCACCGCATCCAGATGGACGCGCGTGGCCAGATTTTCGAACGCCTGGCGCCGGTCGGTCAGGAAGCCCAGTTCGATCGCGGTCAGCGCGAATTCCTCGCCCAGTTCGGGATAGGCCTTGCCCAGTTCCTTCGACACGCGGTGGAAGGCGGCGTCGACGGTCAGCCCCGCCTCTGCGCAGATCACCAGCAGGTCGAGCGCGTCGGGAAGCCCCTTGCGGATTTCCGCGCTGCGCTTGTTGATGCGGTTGGTGAGGTACAGGTCGGGCGCCTTGTACGACAGGATCAGCGTCACCGCGACCAGCGCATAGCGCTTGATGGCACTCCAGTCGGGAAAGGCATCGAGCAAATAGACGTAGACGATCATCAGCCCGCCGAACACGATCGGCAGGATCAGCCGGCCGAAGATGACCGCGACCGCCCATTCCTTCTTGCGGATGCCGGCCTGCATCAGCTTGAGCTGCGCGGCCTTGACCTGTTCGTCCTGGAGCACGCGTAGCGACGACAGGAAATGGCGCAGCCGGTCGGTGGTGGCGTTCTGGCGCACCAGCTTCGCGCGGCGCTTGCTGGTGGAGGCGGTGATGCCCGCCTTCAGCTGTTCACGCCGGTCGTTGAGGGCCTTCACCCGGCGCGTCATCGGATCGCGCACGCTGACCGCGGCGAAGATCGCGACGAACACCGCCGCGGCGGCGACCGCGGAGAGCAGCGTGGCCAGCGTGACGGCGTCGAGGCCGAGCAGGATCGGGCGGGCGGCAGGTTCCATGGCTCAGATCTCGAAACTGATCATCTTGGACATGATGAACGCGCCGAGCGCCATCCAGCACATGCCCCCGCCGCCGATCACCATCAGGCGGATGTCGCTGAAAAAGCCCAGCATATAGGGCGGGTTGATCATGTAGATCAGCCCGAACACGATGAACGGCAGCGACCCGATGATATAGGCCGACGCCTTCGATTCGGACGACATCGCCTTGATCTTCAGCTTCATCTGCGCGCGCTGGCGCAGCACCGTGGCGAGATTCTGGAGCGTCTCGGCCAAATTGCCGCCGGTTTCGCGCTGGATCGCGATGGTGATGCAGAAGAACTGGAATTCGGGCGTGCCCAGCCGGTCGGCGGTTTCCTGAAGCGCGACGTCCATCGAACGGCCGATCTTCATCTTGTCCGACACCGACCGGAATTCCTCGCCCACCGGGCCGGGCACTTCGGCGGCGACGACCTGCATCGTCTCCGAGATCGGCAGGCCGGAACGGAGCCCGCGCACCAGCAGCTCGATCGCGTCGGGAAACTTGGCAGTGAACTTGCCGACGCGCCGCTTGATAAGCTTGCCCACCACCATGTGCGGGATCAACGCGCCCAGCGCGATCCCCAGGAACATCGCCAGCAGGAACGGCAGTCCGCGCAGCGACAGCAGCGCCGCCACCAGCACCGCCAGTCCGACCGTCGCGGAGGCATATTGGCCGACGGTCCAGCTCTTGCCGGTCATGTCGAGCCGCTTCTGAAGCTCGGCGGGCTTGGGGAAGAAGCGCATCGCCGCCAGGTCGGCGCGCGACGCGCTGCGCCCGGTGATGCGGCGCATCTGCGCCTCCATCGCGCTGGCCTGCGTCACGATATGGCGTTCGCGCACCGCCACCAGCCGGCGCGCGCCGGCCTTGTCGGAGGACGGCCCGGCGAAGGCGAGCACGACCAGCCCGACCGTCAGCAGCCCGCCGAGCGCGAGCAGCAGCAGGGAGATCATCGGTGTCATCGCCGCCAGGCTCCCTTGCGGGCCATCACTTCGCCTTCGCGCCCTTCTTGCCCACCAGCCCCTTCAGGCCGGCGAACTTCGACAGCAGTGACGCGCCCTTGGCCGTGCCGCCACCGGCGCCCTCGAACGCGCCGTCGTCGGTCATCGCGATCACCCGGTCGGCCACCTCGGCCAGCGGGGCGACCGTCTTGCTGCCCTTGCCGGCCTCGGCCAGCGGCTTACCCAGCTTGGCGGCCTGCGCGGCCAGTTTCTGGTCGAACGGGACCATGACGTCGATCTTGCGTTCGATCGACCCCTCGAAATCCTTGCGCGAAATCTCCAGCTGCGGGCCGGCGTGGACGCGGTTGGCCATCACCGTGACCTGTACCTGCGGCGCATGGGTGCGCAGCCACGACAGCAGCCGGATCGAGTCGCGCGCCGCCGCCAGCGTCAGTTCGGTGACCAGCACGACGGCGTTGATGTCCGACAGCAGGTGCGGGTGCTGGACCAGCATGCCCCGCGGCAGATCGACGACGGTGCATTCGAACGCGGCGCGCATCTCCTCCTGCAACTGGTAGAAGGCCGCGCCGTCGGTGACGATCGGGGTGTTGATCGGCGCCTCTGCCGACAGCACGGACAGCTTTTCCGACGCGCGCACCATCGCGCGTTCGATGAACAGCCCGTCGATGCGGCTGGGGTTCTCGATCGCGTCGGTGAGGCCGCGGCCCGGCTCCAGGTCCATCGCCAGCGCATCGGTGCCGAAATGGACGTCGAGGTCGAGCAGTGCGGTCGACCTTTTGCCCTTTTCGCTGAGCAGCCAGCCGAGCGAGGTCGCCACCGTCGAGGCGCCCGCACCGCCGCGCGTGCCGATCACCGCCACGGCGCAATGCGGGCGGTCCAGCGACACGTCGGCCAGCTTGGGCGCGCTGATGATCGCCTGC
The DNA here is from genome assembly GCF_001556735.1 of Sphingomonas sp. CCH9-F2. NCBI lineage: Bacteria > Pseudomonadati > Pseudomonadota > Alphaproteobacteria > Sphingomonadales > Sphingomonadaceae > Sphingomonas > Sphingomonas sp. CCH9-F2. The sequence goes on from NZ_LSJO01000101.1 coordinate 22,260, forward strand.
GCCTGGGCGAAGGCGTCGCGCACCATGTCGGGGCTGAACGGCTTGAGCAGATAGTCCTGGATGCCGCTGGCGACCAGATCGCGGTACAGGCGGACGTCGTTGACCTGCCCCGCGGCGATGACGATCGTCCCCGGTTCGCACACCTCGGCCAGGCTGTTGATGTCGCCCAGCGGGTCGCCCGATTCGGCCAGGTCGACGAACAGCACCTGCGGGCTGGACGTGACCGACAGCGTCTGCACCGCGTTGCGCAGCCCGCCCTTGTAGACATTGTCCGCCGGCCAGCCGAGTTCGGACGCGATCGGGCGCAGCAGCTCGACCGAGGCGTCGTCGCAGGCGAAGGCGAGGAACGGCGCGCGCGTGCCCGTGCCGCCCGGTTTCCAGGGTGCGTTCACTTGCTGCCTCCTCCCGTCGATTCGGACTTGAGCGTCGTGCCGCCCGCGCCGGTCGGCTGCGCGGCGCGCAGCGTGGTGATCGCGCGCGTGCCCATCTGCGTATCGTACACGCCGCTGCCGGCGTTGCCGCGGACCAGATCGGCGGGATTGGCGATCATCGCCGCAAGGTTGCCATTGACCGCGCAGCCGTAGTCGGTGGTATTTTCCTGCTGGAATGCCGGCTCGACGTTGCGGCGCAGGTCGTTGCAGCTGGGCATCGAGGCGCGCGAGCGGCTGACGACGACGCGGACCGTGCCCGGCGCGACCGCGGCACCGGTGACCGGCGCATCGGGCGACAGCAGCAAGCCGTAGCGTGCGGCAGCGGAGGCGATCGCCGCGCGGGCGGGCGCGCCTGCGCCGTTGGGATCGTCGATCGCGACGCTGTCGCCATAGCCGAGCCGCAGCGCGTCGAGCCAGCCGTACAGCCGCTGCGTTTCGGCGGGCGACAGGCCGTCGCCGGCGGTCTGCACGTCGAACGCATAATCGGTGCGCGTGACGACCGGCTGGTTGACCGATTCGACCCCGCGGTTGACCGGGCCGCATGCCGCCATGGGCAGCGCGGTGCCGGCGAGGGCGACGAAAAGGATCGGGCGCTTCAACATGATGGGATCCCTTTCAGCTCAGTTGACAGAGAAGCCGGGCGCGGCCGCGGCGGGCCGACGATCGGCCGGCTTCGCCGCCTTGCGATCGATGGCGGGCGGCGTGCCCGCATCGAGGTTCGGGACGGGCAGGACGGGCACGTCGCCCGCCGCGCCGATCGCGGGTGCCGCGCCGGCGGGCGCGACCTGCATCGTGGGCTTGGGCCGCTGCAGGCCGCGCTGCCCTTCGTCCAGCTTGCCCAGCATCAGGCGTTCCAGATCGCCCGGCGCGCGATAGCCGTCGGTCGGCAGGCGGATGTCGTTGCCGTTGACCGGCTTCACCAGATACGGGGTGATGACGATCACCAGTTCGGTTTCGTTGTGCTGGAACGCATTCGAGCGGAACAGCGCGCCCAGCACCGGCACGCTGCCCAGCCCCGGCGTCTTGTCGAAATTGTTGTTGTGCATGTTCTGCATCAGGCCGGCGATCATGAAGCTTTGCCCCGATCCCAGCTCGACGGTGGTTTCGGCGCGCCGCGTCGTCAGCGCGGGCACGCGCCCGCCGCTGATCGTGATCGCATTGGCATAATCGAGCTGCGACACTTCCGGCCGCACGCGCAGCGAGATGCGCCCGTCCGACAACACCGTGGGCGTATAGGCCAGGCTGACGCCGAACTGCTTGTACTCGACCGAGGTGGTGCCCAGCGCCTGCGCCAGCGGGATCGGGATTTCGCCGCCCGCCAGGAAGGTGCCGGTCTCACCGGACAGCGCGGTGAGGTTCGGGTTGGCGAGCGTCGTCACCTGACCCATCGTCTCGCCCGCGTCGATCGCGCCGAGCAGGTCCAGGCCCAGCAGCTTGCCGGCCAGCGCGAAGGTGGAGTTTTCCGACCCCTTGGTTACCTGCGACCCGTTCGGCGGCGCCTGCGTGAAGCCGACGCCCAGCGGCCCGCCGGGAATGAATTGCGTCGCCGCCCCGCGCCCGCGGGTGACGCCGAACTGGAACCCGCCGGTGCCGTCGACCGACTGGATGTTGGCGCCGATGTTCTTCAGGAAGGTGCGGCTGACCTCCGCGAACTTGACCTGCAGGTTGACCTGCAGCGGCGTGGCGGTGCGCAGGCGGTTGACCACCATCACCTTCAGCACCGCATTGGCCTGGGTCGCGTCGACGCCGGGGTTGAGTGCGCTGGTCACCAGCCGCTGCGCCTGGGCGCTGTCATCGGGGGAGGCGACGGTGCCGTTCATCACCGCGATCTGCCCGACCTGGGTCACATGGATGTCGGCCTCCGGCATCGCCGCCTTCATCATGCGATCCAGCGACGTCGAGTTCTGCGACACGCGGATCGTCGCGGCATAGACGACGCGGCCGGCCTTGTCGGTGGCGAACAGCGTCGATTCGCCGAAGCCCTTGCCGAACAGATGGATCTGGCGCGGGTTGGCGACATAGACGTCGGCGACGTCGGGGCTCGACGTCCAGACGTCGACGACGCTGGCGGGCAGGGTGATGAGCTCGCCCTCGCCGATCGACAGCCACTTTTCGACCGCGGGCTTGGTGACGCCCGGTGGCGGCGGGCCGACGCGCGCGGCGCGGCCGGTGCCGTTGTGGTGCACCGCGGGCGCGGCGCCGGCGCTGGCGGCGGGCAGGATCGTGCCGACGGTCAGCGCGGCAAGCGCGATGCCATGGGCAAGAAGGCTGGTGACACGCATCTTAAATCTTCCCCCCGACCGGAACCTCGGTCACGCTGTTGCCGCGGGTGACGCGGACGACCGGCCCCACGATGGGTGCGCCCGGCACGCCGCTGCCCGGCCCTGCGGTGCCCGTGACCGCGGTGCCGGCGGCCGGCGCCACCAGCGGCGGGACCGAGCGGCGCTGGAACCGTGACACGTCGGCACCGACGACATAGGTGGAATTGCCGGCCTGCGGCGTGTTCGCCAGCTTGTCGATCATCGCCTTTTCGGCGCGCGGATCCTTGCTGTCGCCGACGCTGGCCGCGCCCGATGCGATCGCCTGTTCCAGTTCGGACGCATTGTCGGCGAGCGAGCGCAGCGACAGCGACAGCGTGCCGATGGTCTGCGCGACAGCGATCTGTTCGGCGATACGCGGCGTCGCCTCGACCGTGACGGTCGAGAAGGTGCGCACCACGGTATTGCCCTGGTCGTCCTTGTCGTCGCTGGTCCGCTGATCGGTCGCGAGCACGCGCAGGTTGCGCACGACCGTCTCGCTGGTCTTCAGCGCGGGGCCGTCGTTGGCGCTGACCGACTGGGTCAGGATCAGATCGATATGGTCGCCCGGAAACACGAAGCCCGCGACCGACGTCTGCGCCGACACCGGCACCGTCACCGCGCGCATCCCCGGCCCGAGCGCGGCAGCCAGGAAGCCGCGATCCCCGGGCTTGACCAGCTGGCCTTGCGTCACCGGCTGTCCGGCGGTGACCGGCAGGCGCACGACGGTGCCGATCAGCTTCGACAGATCGGTGCCCTCACGCTTGAAATAGGCGTTCTCGACCAGATCCTTGGGCCAGGGCTGGAACTTCAGCGCGGTCGCATCCAGGATCGTGCCGACCGGCAGCGCGCGCGTCGCGACCAGCACTTCCGGCCCGTCGATGACGACCGGCGCGGCGGCGGCTGCCTCCGGCGCGGCCGCGCCCGCCACCAGCGAGCGTGCGGCGAACGCGGTCACCGCGGCCACCAGCAACGCCCCCAGCAGCATCATCACCTTGCGACTGTCCATCTGATCCTTGTCCCTCGGGTTCGCGCCAGGTCGTTGAAAGATTTCAGGCGATTATTGGGTAAACTGGTTAAGAAGCGGTTCGCGAAACATCAGCAGCCCGGCCACCGCGATGGCCACGCCATAGGGCACCTCGACCGGCCCCTCGCGCGGGCGCCAGCGTCGTTCGATCATGAACACGATCGTCAGCGCGCCCCCCACCAGCGACATCATCAGCAGCATGTCGAGCAGCCGGAACGGCGCCAGCCACAGCGCCAGTGCGCCGATCAGCTTCACATCGCCCCCGCCCATCTGGCCGATCGCGAAGGCGCCGACGAACAAGGCGAACACGAACGCGGCGACGCCCAGCTGGATCGCCATGCCGGGCCATGGGTCCAGCCCGATCGCCACCCACCACAATGGCGCCATCAGCGCGATCGCGGCGTTCTTCCAGTTGGCGATCTCCCGCGTGCGCGCATCCTGGATCCCCGCCGACAGCAGCAGCAGCGCCATGATCGCGGGCAACGCCCAGGAGAGAATGTTCCATCCCATGCGAGGACCGCTAGACGACAGGGTTTGAGAAACCGTAACCACGCCCGATGACCATCGACACCGCCCCCGATCCCTCGCCGATGCAGCGGGTGGCGCGCGCCATCCCGCCCGATGCGCGCGTGACGCACTGGCGTGCGGCGGACGGCTGGGCGGTGCGGCGGTTCGACCGCGACGGGGCGGGGCGCGGCGCGATCCTGTTCCAGGCCGGACGAGCTGACATGTTCGAGAAGTATCTGGAATCGTTCGATCACTGGCATGCCGCCGGCTGGTCGGTGACCGCGTTCGACTGGCGCGGGCAGGGCGGATCGGGGCGGCTGGGCGCCGATCCGCACGTCGGCCATTGCGCGTCGTTCGCGCCGTGGATCGACGATCTGGCGGGTTTCTGGCGCGACTGGCGGGCGGGACGCGCCGGCCCGGCGGTGCTGATGGGGCATTCGATGGGCGGCTATCTGGCGCTGCGCGCGATGGTGGAGGGGCGTGTTGCGCCGGACGCCGCGGTCCTGGTCGCGCCGATGCTGGGGCTGCGCTCTCCGGTGGGTGCGCCGATCGGCGGGCTGGCGGCGCGGATTATCGCCGCAATGGGTAATCCCGCGCGCGCGGCGTGGAAGGGCGAGCGCCCCGGCGCGCCCGATCGCCGCGCGCTGCTGACCGGGGACACCGACCGTTATGACGACGAGGCATGGTGGTTCGCAAACGACCCGTCGTTGAAACTCGGGCCGCCGAGCTGGGCGTGGCTGGCGCAGGCGTTCGCCGGCACCGCCGCACTGCGCGCCGACCCGCGGCTGGTGCAGGTGACGGTGCCGGTGCTGACGCTGGTGGCGGATCGCGACGCGCTGGTCGATCCGCGCGCGGCGATCGCGACGACCGCGCGTCTGCCCGATGCGCGCGCGATCCGCTTTCCCGACGCCGCGCATGAGATATTGCGCGAGCGCGATGCGGTGCGCGACCGCGCGCTGGCGGCGATCGATGCCTTCCTGGACGAGCGGGCGCCGGCGGCATGACCCATGACATTGCGATCGTCGGCGCGGGGATCGCGGGCGCGACGCTGGCCGCCGCGATCGGGACGCGCGCGCGCGTGCTGTTGCTGGAGGGGGAGGATACTCCCGGCTATCACGCGACCGGGCGGTCCGCGGCCTTCTGGTCCGAAACCTATGGCGGCGCGGGTATCCAGCCGCTGACCACCGCGTCGGAGGCGCCGCTGCGCGACGGGGGCTATCTCGATCCGCTCGGCGCGCTGCATGTCGGGCGCGCGGGCGCGGACGAGCGCGCGGCGGCGGCGCTGCTGGCGGAGTTCGCGGGCACGCCGGTGGTGCTGGAGGCGGTCGACCCGGCAGCGCGCGTGGCGGGCCTGCGCGACGGGTGGACGCTGGGCGTGTGGGAGCCGAGCTGCGCCTATATCGACGTCGGCCAGCTCCATGCCGATGCGCTGGCGCAGGCGCGCCGCGCAGGCGCACAGCTGGTCACGGGCGCGCAGCTGGCCGCGGCGGAGCGGCGCGACGGGGCGTGGCAGCTGGCGATGCGCGATGGCCGTACCTTCAGCGCCGCCACGCTGGTCGACGCCGCCGGGGCCTGGGCCGATGCGGTGGCGGCGATCGTGGGCGCGCGGCCGCTGGGCATCCGCCCGTACCGCCGCACGATGGTGCAGCTGGCCACCGATCCGGCCGCGCCCGCCGGGATGCCGTTCGTCAACCATCTGGGCGGCGATTTCTATTTCAAGCCGGAAGCGGGCGGCAAGCTGTGGCTCAGCCCGCACGACGAGCATCCGGTGGAACCGCATGACGTCGCCGCGGAGGAGATCGACGTGGCGATCGCGATCGACCGGTTCGAGGGCGCGGTCGACTGGCGCGTCACGCGGGTCGAGCGGCGCTGGGCGGGGCTGCGGTCCTTCGCGCCCGACAGGCTGCCGGTCTATGGCGCCGATCCGCGACTGCCGGGCTTCTTCTGGTTCGCGGGGCAGGGCGGGTTCGGCATCCAGACCGCTCCGGCCGCCGCCGCGATCGGCGCGGCGTTGCTGCTGGGACAGGGTGCGATGCCGCCGGGCGTGGACGCCGACCGTTACGCGCCGGTCCGGTTCGGCTGATGCCGGCCTGGAGCGGTTTCCGACCGATCTGCACCATCGTGGTTGCGTCAGGAAGGTTGCTGGCGAGGAGCGGCGCGAAGCAGGGGCTAATTGCCCCTACGAGCGCCGCGACGACGTCCAGCGGCCTTCCTGACGCAACCCCTTCGGGGCGGGCCGATGTTGGCCCGCGGCGGCGTCGATCGTCCGTCACGGGGGCGAAGCCCCGTTCCTTCCTCACTCCTGGCCACGAACCAACATCGGCTCCGTCACGACGGCGCAGATCGGTCGGAAACCGCTCTAGCGGCGCGCGGCAGCGGCGACTGCGGCGTCACTGGCCAGCCGGTCGGCGCGTTCGTTGTCGGGATGACCGGCGTGGCCCTTCACCCACGTCCATTCGACACGGTGGCGGCGCGATGCCTCCAGCAGCGCCTGCCACAGTTCGGCGTTCTTCACCGGCTTCTTGTCGGCGGTCTTCCAGCCGTTCTTCTGCCAGCCGTGGATCCACTTGGTCAGCCCGTCCATGACGTAGCGGCTATCGGTGGACAGGCGGACGCGGCACGGGCGGGTCAGGGCGTTCAGCCCCTCGATCGCGGCCATCAACTCCATGCGGTTGTTGGTGGTCAGCGGCTCGCCGCCGGACAGTTCCTTCTCATGCGCGCCGGCGCGGATCAGCACCCCCCAGCCGCCGGGGCCGGGATTGCCCTTGCACGCGCCGTCGGTGGCGATCTCCACCAGGGTCAGTTCCTCGCCGCCGCTCATGCGAAGGCGCCCGGATGGGTGCGATACCAGTCGAGCCGCCGCGCATAGGCGAGCGGATCCTTGCGCATCACCAGCGCGTCGGCGGGGGTGTGCAGCCAGTCCCACGCACGGCTGAGCAGGAAGCGGATGCAGGCGCCCTGCGCCAGCAGCGGCAGCGCCGCGCGCTCCGCCGCGGACAGCGCCGCGCCGTCGGCATAGCCGGCCAGCAACGCCGCGCCGATCGCGGCGTCGGCGGTTCGCCCGGTCGCATCGAAGGTCCATGCCGAATGCATGATCGCCAGGTCATAGGCGCGCACGTCGGTGCACGCGAAATAGAAGTCGATCAGCCCGCTGACCGTATCGCCCAGCATCAGGACGTTGTCGGGGAACAGGTCGGCATGGATCGCGCCGACCGGCAGCGTGGCGGGCCATGCCGCCTCCACCTCGCGCAGCGCCGCGTCGACGCGCGCGAACAGGCCGGGGTCGATCGCGTCCATGTCGGCGCCCATCCGCTCGAGCAGCGGGCGCCAGGTGGCGATGCCCATCGAATTGGCGCGGGTGGGCGCGAAATCGGCGACCGCCATGTGCATGTCGGCCATGGCGCGGGCGGCGGCGTGCGCCTGCGCCGGCGTGGGATGCGACACCGACACGCCGGTCAGGAACCTGATGAGGCAGGCCGGGCGGCCCGCCAGTTCCTGGATCTCGACCCCGCCACGATCCTTGATCGCGGGCGGTACGGGCAGGCCCTTGTCAGCGAGATGATCGAGCAGCGCCATGAAGAACGGCAGGTCGTCCGCCGACACGCGCTTTTCGTACAGCGTCAGGATGAAGCGCGCGGCCGTGGTGTCGACCAGATAGTTGCTGTTTTCCACGCCCTCGGCGATGCCCTTGGCGGACACCAGTTCGCCGACGTCGTAGCGCGTGAGGAAAGCGGCCAGCGCCTCCGCGGAAACCTGTGTATAGACTGCCATGGTGTCACGTCATCCCGGCGCGCGCCGGGGCCTCCGGTGGTCAGGTGGGCGCCAGCCGCGAACGGGCCGGCGCGCGGGCGTCACGCGGCTTCGGCGGCGTCCAGCCCGCGCGGCAGCTTGAACGAGATCGTCTCGCGCGTGGTTTCCTCCTCGCGCTCGGTCACCGCGAAGCGCGTGGCGAGCAGGTCGACCAGCTCGCGCACCAGCAGTTCCGGCGCGGACGCGCCCGCGGTGATCCCCAGCGTGCCGACCCCGTCGAGGAACGACCAGTCGAGATCGGCGGCGCGCTGGATCAGCGCGGCACGGATGCCCTGCCGCTCAGCGACCTCGACCAGCCGCAGCGAGTTGGAGGAATTGGGCGCACCGATCACCAGCACCGCGTCGCACGCCGAGGCGATCGCCTTGACCGCCGCCTGCCGGTTGGAGGTGGCGTAGCAGATATCCTCGCCACGCGGCGCCTGGACCGCGGGGAAGCGCGCCTGGAGCGCGGCGACGACCGCTGCGGTATCATCCACCGACAGCGTCGTCTGGGTCAGGAAGGCGAGATTGGCCGGATCGGGCACCGTCATCGTCTGAACATCGGCGACGGTTTCTACCAGCGTCATCGCGCCGTCCGGCACCTGTCCGAACGTGCCGATCACCTCCGGATGGCCGGCATGGCCGATGAAGACGATGTGCCGCCCCATCGCGACCAGCCGTTCGGCCTGGCGATGCACCTTCGACACCAGCGGGCAGGTGGCGTCGAGATAGTCGAGGCCGCGGTCCTGCGCCGCGGCCGGCACCGATTTGGGCACGCCATGCGCGGAAAAGACCACCGGCGCGCCGTCGGGCACCTCGTCCAGCTCCTCGACGAACACCGCGCCCTTCGCCTTCAGCGAATCCACGACGAACTTGTTGTGGACGATTTCGTGCCGGACATAGACGGGGGCGCCGTGCTTTTCGATCGCCAGTTCGACGATGCGGATCGCGCGGTCCACCCCGGCGCAGAAGCCGCGCGGCGCGGCGATCAGCAGCTCCAGCGGGCGGCGGTCAGTTGCGGTTTCGGCCATGCCGCTGCGCTTACGCGAATGCTTGCTCCGGCGATAGTCGGTTCCTATGGTGGCCCACGATCCGGGGCCGTGTCCTGCCGTCTGGCGGGGAGCGGCCCCGAACCGTATGTGCCCAACGTGCCCAACAGTCCGGGATATTTTCGTGACCGCTCGCTCGCTCGCCGCCCCGCTGTTCCTCCTCATCGCCGCCGGTTGCGCGAAAAAGGGGGAAATCGACCTCACCGGCGGCGTGGGCATCACCTCGGTCCGCTCGGCATGCCCGGTCGTGGGCGTGCCCGCGGGCACCGGCGACGTGACCTTGTTCGATCCGCCCGCCAGCCGCGACGCCAGCGCGATCGACGTCGTCGCCGCGATGAGCGACGTGCGATCGACCTGCGACGATCAGGGCGACGACGTCATCACCCGCGTCACCTTCCAGGTGGACGCCCGGCGTACGCGCACCGATGCGCCGCGCGACGTGACGCTGCCCTATTTCATCGCGATCACCCGGGGCGGCAGCAATGTCGTCGCCAAGCGCGTCGGGCAGGTGCAGCTGCACTTCGATGCCGGGCAGGGCCGCGCCACGGCCTCGACCGAGGCGACCACAGCGGTCAGCCGCGCGCTCGCCACGCTGCCGCAGGAGGTGCGCGACCGGCTGACCCGCAAGCGCAAGGCGGGCGACGAGGATGCGGCGGTCGATCCGCTCGCCAGCCCCGAGGTGCGCGCCGCGGTCGCCTCCGCCACGTTCGAGGCGCTGGTGGGGTTCCAGCTGACCCCGGACCAGCTCAAGTATAACGCGACGCGCTGATCCGCGGACACGACAACGGCGGCACCCGGGACGCGGGGGCCGCCGTTTCCGTTTGAGCGGTGCGGGCGAAGCGGCCACCGGCGCGAACGCCGCCGCCCGCCCCGCGCGCGATCAGGCCGTCGGGCGCGCCGCGCCGCCGCCGCCGCCGCCGCCGGCACCACGACCGCGACCGCCACGACGGCGACGGCTGGCGTTGGCGTAGCGGCTTTCGCCCGGCTGCGACGATCCGCCGCCGCCGTTCTGGCCGCCGCGTGCATTCTGGCCGCGTGCCTGGGGCGTGCCGCCGGTCGCGCGCGGCTGATGCGTCGCCTTCGGGCGTGCCGGCGGACGGGCGCCGCGCGGGCGATCCTCACGCGGGGCGGGATCGGCACCGATCGCCTTCACGCGCTCGGCCTTGATCGCCTCGGCACGGCGCAGGAAATCCTCCGGCAGCGCGGCGACCGGCACCTTCTGGCGGGTCAGCTTTTCGATATCCTTCAGATACGGACGCTCATCCTCGGCGCAGAAGGCGATCGCCTCGCCGCTCGCCCCGGCGCGCGCGGTGCGGCCGATGCGGTGGACATATTGTTCCGGCACGTTGGGCAGTTCGAAGTTGAAGACGTGGCTGACGCCCGACACGTCGATGCCACGCGCCGCGATGTCGGTGGCGACCAGGATCGGCACCTCGCCCGACTTGAACAACGCCAGCGCACGCTCGCGCTGCGGCTGGCTCTTGTTGCCGTGGATCGCGCTGGCGGCGACGCCGTTGCCGGCCAGCAGCTTCACGACGCGGTCGGCGCCATGCTTCGTGCGGGTGAACACCAGCGCGCGGTCGATCGGCATGTCCTTCAGCAGGATCGTCAGCAGCGCCTGCTTTTCCTGCTGGTTGCAGAAGATCACCGACTGGTCGACCCGCTCCGCGGTGGTCGACTGCGGCACGACGCTGACGGTCGCGGGATCGGTCAGGAACTGATCCGCCAGCTGGCGGATCGACGGCGGCATGGTGGCCGAGAAGAACAGCGTCTGGCGCTTGCGGGGCAGCATCCGCACGATCTTCTTGAGCGCGTGGATGAAGCCCAGGTCGAGCATCTGGTCGGCTTCGTCGAGCACCAGGATCTCGATCATCGACAGGTTCAGATAGCCCTGCTCGACGACGTCGATCAGCCGGCCCGGCGTGGCGACCAGGATGTCGACGCCGCGCGCCACGTCGGTGCGGTTCTTGTTGATGCTGGTCCCGCCGAACATCGTCGCGACCGACAGTTTCGAAAACTGGGCGTAGCCGCGGGCATTGTCGGCGATCTGGCTGGCCAGTTCGCGGGTGGGGGCCAGCACCAGCATCCGGCAATGGGTGGGCAGGACGCGCTTGTTGGCGGCGACCAGCTGCTGGATCGACGGCAGCACGAACGCTGCGGTCTTGCCGGTACCGGTCTGCGCGATGCCCAGGAGGTCGCGGCCTTCCAGCAGCGTCGGGATGCTGTCGCGCTGGATCGGGGTGGGTTCGTTATAGCCCTTCGCGGCGAGCGCGCGGACGAGCGGCTCGGCAAGGCCGAGAGCGGAAAAAGGCATGAAATACAATCCTGTACGACGCCGACCCGACGCGCTGAAGCGCATCGGTGGCGGGGAGAAGATGACACCCCGCGTGACTTGGGAAGCCGGTGAACATACTGACCGAAACGGAGCCTGGGCACGGGGGCCCGATCACGCTGCCGACGTCTCGATATTGCTCCATGTGAATGGTGCGGCGCAAAAAGTCAAGGTGATCGCAAAGATCGCCCGCGCCGGTGAACTACCGCGAAGCTGTCGTGTTCAGCCTCTGTCTCCCACAACTTGTAAGTCCTGTACCTGATCATGACCCTTTCGCCCGCCCCCCCGTCGCCGGCCCGCCGCCAGGCCGATGCCACCAGCGTCGGGCGCTGGGACTGGGATATCGTCGCCGATCGGGTGACGTCCGACGCGGGCTTCGCGGCGCTGTACGGCGTGCCCGCGGACGTCGCGGCGATGGGCGCGCCGCTGGCGGAATTCTTCGGCGGTATCCATCCCGACGACCGCGACCGGGTGCGCGCGGCGATCGGGGCGGCGATCGCATCGGGGGGCGTGTTCGAACAGGAATATCGTGTCGTCGGCGAGGGCGGCCGCAGTCGCTGGCTGGCCGCGCAGGGCCGGGTCGAGTGCGATAACGCCGGCCGTGCGGTGCGCTTTCCGGGCGTCAGTTTCGACATCGATGCACGCAAGCGCGGCGAGCTGCGGCTGGCGGCGATCGTCGAACTGGGCGACCGGCTGCGCGAACCGGGCGATCCGGGCGACTTGGCGCTGGCGGCGGCGGAGGTGCTGGGGCGCGCGCTGGAGGTCAGCCGCGCCGGTTACGGCATCGTCGACCCGATCGCCGAGACGATCACGACCGAGCGCGCTTTCTGCGCGACGGGGATCGCGCCGTTGCCGCCGATCCTGCGGTTTCGCGACTACGGCAGCTATATCGAGGATCTGAAGCGCGGCGTCACCGTCGCGATCGAGGACGTGCGCGAGGATGCGCGCACCCGCGACACCGCCGAGGGGCTGCGCGAGCTGGCGGCGATGTCGTTCATCAACATGCCGATCACCGAACGCGGTGGGTTCGTCGCGCTGCTGTACCTGAACCATGCGGTGCCGCGCCCGTGGCTGTCCGACGAGCTGATGTTCGTGCGGGAGGTGGCCGAACGCACCCGCGATGCGGTGGAGCGGCGGCGCGCCGAACTCGAACTGGCCGCGCTCAACGCCCGGCTGGAGCAGGCGGTGGAATCGCGCACCGCCGAGCTGATGGTGGCCGAGGCGCAGCTGCGCCAGGCGCACAAGATGGAGGCAGTCGGCCAGCTGACGGGCGGACTGGCGCATGATTTCAACAACCTGCTGACCGGCATCTCGGGCGCACTGGAGATGATCCAAGTGCGGGTCGCGCAGGGGCGCGTCGGCGAGCTGGACCGCTACGTCAGCGCGGCGCAGAGCGCGACGCGGCGGGCGGCGGCGCTGACGCACCGGCTGTTGGCCTTTTCGCGGCGCCAGACGCTGGATCCCAAGCCGACCGACGTCAACCGGCTGATCCAGGGGATGGAGGAACTGATCCGCCGCACCGTCGGCCCCGCGATCTCGCTGGAGGTGGTCGGCGCGGCGGGGCTGTGGCCGGCGCTGGTCGATCCCAACCAGCTGGAAAACGCGCTGCTCAACCTGTGCCTGAACGCGCGCGATGCGATGCCCGACGGCGGGCGGATCACGATCGAGACCGCCAACAAATGGATGGACGAGCGCGCCGCCGCGGCGCGCGATCTGCCGGCGGGGCAATATCTGTCGCTGTGCGTCACCGACACCGGCACGGGGATGAGCGCCGAGGTGCAGGCGCGCGCGTTCGACCCGTTCTACACCACCAAGCCGCTAGGCGAGGGGACCGGGCTGGGCCTGTCGATGATCTACGGTTTCGCGCGCCAGTCGGGAGGGCAGGTGCGCATCTACAGCGAGCCGGGGCAGGGCACGACCTTGTGCATCTACCTGCCGCGGCATTACGGCGCCGCCGCGGCGGACGATGCCGCCGTGCGCGCGGTCGAGGATGCGCCGGTCGCGCGGGACGGGGCGACCGTGATGGTCGTCGACGACGAACCGACGATCCGCATGCTGGCGATCGAGATACTGTCCGAGCTTGGCTACACCATGCTGGAGGCGGGCGACGGTGCGAGCGCGCTGCGGCTGCTGCACGCGGGCGCGCGGCCGCACCTGCTGGTCACCGACGTGGGCTTGCCGGGCGACATGAACGGGCGGCAGGTGGCGGATGCGGCGCTGGCGCTGATCCCGGGGCTGAAGGTGCTGTTCATCACCGGCTATGCCGAAAATGCGGTGATCGGCAACGGCCAGCTGGCGCCGAACATGGCGCTGGTGACGAAGCCGTTCGCGATGGAGGCGCTGTCCGCCAAGGTGCGCGCGTTGCTGGCGGGTTGACGCCTCAGGCCGCGGTCAGCCCGTCAAGGAACGCGGCCAGCCGTGCGTCGATCGTTCCGCTGCGCGTCGCCAGGTCATGCGCCAGGTCGCGCATCGCGCCGGCATCGCTGTCGGCACCGCGCGTCCCGTCCAGGATGGTCGCGATGTTGCGTTCGATATGCGCCGCCGCAAGGCTGGCATCGTCGACATTGTCGCTGATGACACGCGCCGCGGCGCCCTGTTCGCGCACCGCCTCCATCACGCTCGCCGACAGCGCGTCGACCGCGCCGACCGCGGCGGCGACCGCGGCGTGACCGTCCGACACGTCGCCGATCGCCTCGCGGATCCGCCCGACATGGCCCGTGATCCCGGCGGCGGCGTGGCGGGTCTGTTCGGCCAGCGCCTTCACCTCCCCGGCGACGGTCGTGAAGCCGCGCCCGGCATCGCCCGCCCGCGCTGCCTCGATCGCGGCGTTGAGCGCCAGCATCGACGTCTGCTGCGCGATCGAATCGATCAGCGCGACGACCGTGTGGATCGCCTCGGCGGCGTCGGTCAGCGCGGCGACCTGCCCGGCGCTGCGGTCCGCCTGATCGACCGCGCGGCGGGTCGCGTCCTGCGCATCGGCCATCCGCCGTTCGACCGCGTCGAGCGAACCCGTTAGCGCGCGGCCGCGTTCGGCGATGCCGCCCAGGCTGGTGGCGGCCTGCCCGATCGCGCCGGCCACTTCGACGGTGCGCCGGCCAATGTCGCCGGCGCGTCCCGTCATCCGCTCCGCCGTCTCCTCGACCGTGGTGGCGGCCTGCCCCAGCCCGGCGATCAGTCGGTGCGCGTCGTCCTGGAACTCGGCCGACAGCCGGTCGATGCGGTCGGCGCGCGCGGTGCGGGCGGCGGTGATCGCACGGTCGCGCCGCGCCGCGATGGTCAACAGCGCCTGCTGGTCGACCACGCCGACGAACCGCCCCTTGGCCGTCATCACCAGTCCTTCGCCACCGTCGTCGGTGCGGCGGATACGCTCAAGCGCGAGCGAGACGGGGGCACCCGCCTCCACCACCGGGCAGGCACGACGCAGCGACGCGACGCCGATCGACAGACTGCGATTGCACAACAGGGCATAGCCGAACGGGCTGAACAGCAGGGGACGCACGTCGCGCTCCAGCAGCGCGCCAGTCGGTCGCCCCTCGTCATCGACGATCGCGATCAGCCGCAGCGTCGGATGCGCGCGCAGCATATGCACCGCATCGAGCAGCGGCGCATCGTCGGGCAGTGCGTGGCGATGGGTGATCCAGTCGGGCGCAACGGTGTCGCGGTCGACCAGCCTGTCACCTTCCATCCCGCGTCCCATCGACCGACCACCCCGCCTGCGTTGCGGGGAAGGCAGTAACGCGATGATGTGAAGACGGACTTTACCGTGTGTGACGGACAGATGACAGCGACACCCGCGATGGCGCGGGCGTCGCCATCGGAGCGGGCGTCACAATTTGCGCGCGATCACTTCCTTCATGATCTCGTTCGTGCCGCCGAAGATGCGGCTGACGCGCGCCCCGCGCCACATCCGCGCGATCGGATATTCGTTCATATAGCCCGCCCCGCCGTGCAATTGCAGGCACTTGTCCATCACCTCCCATTGCAGGTCGGTGTGCCACAGCTTGGCCGCGGCGCCTTCCTCGTTGGTCAGCTCGCCTTTCAGGTGGCGCGCGATCGCCCAGTCGAGATGCGCCCAGCCGACCTGCAGCTTGGCCTTCAGATCGGCGAGCACGAATTTCGTGTTCTGGAAATCGAACACCACGCCCTTGAACGCCTTGCGATCCTTCACGAAGGCGACCGTGTCGTCGAACGCCTTTTGCGAGGACGCCATCACGCTGACTGCGATCGACAGCCGTTCCTGCGGCAGCTGGCTCATCAGATAGACGAAGCCCATGCCTTCCTCACCCAGGCAGTTGGTGATCGGCACGCGCACGTCCTCGAAGAACAACTCCGACGTGTCGGCGGCGTCCTGCCCGATCTTGTCGAGCTTGCGCCCCTTGCTGAACCCCTCGCGGTCGCTTTCGACCAGGATGATCGACATGCCCTTCCACGCCGGCTGTGCGTCGGGATCGGTCTTCGCCACGACCAGCGTCAGATCGGTGTTCTGGCCGTTGGTGATATAGGTCTTCGAGCCGTTGATGACGTAGTGGTTGCCATCCTTGCGCGCGGTGGTGCGGATCGCCTGAAGATCGCTGCCGGTGCCCGGTTCGGTCATCGCGATGGCGGTGATGACGTCGCCCGACACCATCTTGGGCAGCCATTCCTTCTTCTGCTCCTCGGAGCCGTAGGTCTCCATATAGCCGGCGACGATATCGGACTGGAGCGAGAAGCCCGCGGGGACGCCCGCATAGGCCATTTCCTCGTCGACGATCGCGTTATAGCCGAAATCGAGGCCCAGCCCGCCATACGCCTCCGGCGCGGTCGGGCACAGCATCCCGATCTCCCCGGCCTTTTGCCAGAAGGCCTTGGGCACCAGACGTTCGCGTTCCCAGGTGTCGACGTGCGGCACGCCTTCCTTGGCCAGGAAGCTGCGGACCGTCTGGCGGAACGCCTCGTGATCCTCGGTATAGGCAAAGCGGCCGGCGACCGTGTCGAGCGTCATGATGATATCCCCTCCGGATAATAGGTTGCGCCTATCATGCGGGACGCGCGCGGCGGGTCAAGTAACTTTTGTTATGGCGATCGTGACGGGGAGCATGCGGTGACGAGGAGGGCGGCGCGCGCGCCGTCCAATCCGCGGCGGGTATCGGCGCAGATGCGGCCCGCGGCATCCAGCGCGACCGCATAGGGCAGCCCGGCGGTGGCGGAGAGGAAGGCGCGCCGCGCTGCGCCATCGGGGGGTGTCCAGCGCCGGTCGGCGGGCACACGGGCGAGCAGGCGGTCATCGGGCGCGGCATCGCCCTGCGCGACCAGGACGCGCCACGGACGCGCGGCGGCGACGATCTCCGGTAGCCGCTCGACCTCGGCATGGCAGGGCGCGCACCAGTCTGCGACGAACAGGATGATCGTTCGTGGCGGGCCGGCGGGCGGGGCCCCGGCGGTCAGCGACAATGCGGCGAGGGCGCGGAGCCATCGGAGGGGCGGGAGGCTGATCGACATGGGCGCAACGATGATGCAACGTTCCCGGCACAGGAGAAAGCGGGCAAGGGGGAAACGGACATGACGGCAGCAGTGGCGATCCTTCTGGCGGCGCAGACGGCAGGGGCGACGCCGCCCGCCGCGACCTTGCAGGCGCGGTTCGATGCGGCGAACGAGGCACAGGCCAATCTGAAATGTGCGGAGGCAATACGGCTGTACACCGCGCTGGAGCAGGAGCCGAAGATCCGTGGCAATGCGCTGGCGAGCGCGGCCATCGCGGTGCGCAAAGGCATCTGCCTGGTCGCCGATACGACCGCCGATGCGGGGGAGGCCTCGATCCGTCGCGGGCTGCCGACGCTGGAGGCGAAGGGCGCCGAATTCGAGATGGACGTCGCGCGGGCGTATCGTGCGCTGGGCGATGTCGCCACGATGCGGTTCGACTATCCGGCCGCGGCGCGCGAGTATCGGCGAGCGGTCGATCGGTCCACGGGGGGGAGCCGGGCTGGGCATCTGCTGGCGCTGTCGCGCGCGACGATGTTCGACGGCGACGGGGCGGGCGTTGCCGCGGCGGGGGAGGCGCTGCGGCTGGCGCTGGAT
>NZ_LSJO01000102.1:0-2027 GCF_001556735.1 Sphingomonas sp. CCH9-F2
CGCGCGCCGCCTCGACGCCCGCGTTCAGCGCCAGCAGGTTGGTCTGGAACGCGATCCCGTCGATCACCGCGATGATCTCGCTGATCTCGCCGGACGAGCTTTCGATCCGGCGCATCGCGTCGATCGCCTCGCCGACCAGCGCACCCGATGCGTCGATGTCGGTGCGCATCGACGCGACCGCGCCGTTCGCCCGCGCGGAGGAGGTGGCGGTTTCACCGACGGTGACGGTGATCTGCTCCATCGCCGCGGCGGTTTCCTCCAGCGTCGCGGCCTGTTGCTCGGTACGGTGCGACAGGTCGCCCGACGCCTGGTTGATCTCGCTGGACGATGCCGTGATGCGGTTGGTCGCATCGGTGACCTGCGCCAGCGTGGCGCACACGTTGCGGCGCATTTCCTCGAAATCGGCGGCGATGCGGGCGTAATCGCTGGGCAGTTCCTCCAGCGGGGCGCTGAAGTCGCCGCGTGCCAGCGCGGTCAGCGCGCGGCTCAGCCGGTCGGTGACGTCGCGCCGCTTGGCTTCCTCGGCGGTGAAATAGGCGGACAGCGCGATCTCCATGTCGAGCAGCGCGGTGCGCACCAGCAGCGTCGCGGCATCGTTGCGGCGCGCCAGCGGGCGCAGCGGCGACCAGCGCAGCATCTTGGGCAGGATGTCGGACAGGATGCGGGCATAGCTGCTGATGTACCAGCTGGGCGCCAGGCCGATGCGGGCGTGGACGTTGCCGATCTGGATCGCGCGCGCTTCGTAGGAATCGTCCGGCCGGCCGGAGAACAGCTTGCGCCAATGGTCCTGCTGCTTGTCGCGCGCATGGTCCATCGCCGCGCTGGAGCCGAAGAAGGCGGCTGCTTCCGGATTGGCGCGGATATGGTCGTACAGCCGACGCAGCGCCTGCGGGCCGAAGCGTTCGATCGCGGCGCTGATGGTCGGGAACAGCCGGTAGTGGCGCTCCGTGAAGCCGAAATGGGCCAGCTTCTGCGCAAGTTGCGAAGAACGGTCCGACATAGAGATGGTCCCCCCCTGAATGACGTGGGCCGACTGTCCGGCATGACCTTGCAATAACCGGTTAATGCACTGAAAAATCAGACCAAAGTCTAATAGAAAAATGGCCGCCGAAATCGTCGGCGGCCATCTTCATGGATAGTGGATGCGGCGCGTCAGAACTCCGACCAGTCGCCTTCTTCCACGACGCGCGCTGCGGCGGCGCCTCCCCCCGCCGCCACGACGCGACGGGCGATCGTGCGGCTGCCCTGTGCGGCGCGGGCCTGCAGCGCATGCACCGGCGAGGCGGGCGCGGCGGGCGCGGCGCGGCCGGTCTGGCCGCCGACGCGGAACTTGCCCACTTCCGCCACCAGCCGGTCGGCTTCCTCGGCCAGGCTGCGCGCGGCGGCGGTCGCCTGTTCGACCATCGCGGCGTTCTGCTGCGTCACGCCGTCCATTTCCGACACGGCGGTATTGACCTGCTGCAACCCCGTCGCTTGCTGTTCGGCGGACGTGGTGATGGTGCCCACCAGGTCGCTGATCTCGCTGATCCGCCCGATGATCCGCTGCAGCGCCCTGCCGGTCTCGCTGACCAGCTGGACACCGGACTGGACCTGTTCGGACGATGCCATGATCTTCGTCTTGACGTCCTTGGCGGCATCCGCGGATCGCTGTGCCAGCGCCCGGACTTCCGATGCGACGACCGCGAAGCCCTTGCCCGCATCGCCCGCCCGCGCCGCTTCGACACCCGCGTTCAGCGCCAGCAGGTTGGTCTGGAACGCGATCCCGTCGATGACGCTGATGATTTCGGAGATTTCGCTCGAAGCGCGCTCGATGCCGCCCATCGCGTCCATCGCGCGCTGGACGATCGTGCCCGACTGCTCGGCCTCGCCGCGCGCTTCGCCGACGACCGAGTTGGCGCGCTGCGCGCCGGCGGCGGTTTCGCGCACGGTCGTGGTGATCTCGTCCATCGCGGCGGCGGTTTCTTCCAAACTGGCGGCCTGCTGCTCGGTGCGCTGCGACAGGTCGTCCGATGCCTGGCGGATGTCGG
>NZ_LSJO01000103.1:0-1052 GCF_001556735.1 Sphingomonas sp. CCH9-F2
GGCGTGCATCGCGGGGCTGAAACTGACCGCGGGGCATTGAGGGCGGGGCGATCGCGGCACCCGTCTTCCACCCGTCACCCCGGACGTGTTCCGGGGTCCACCGTTCCGCACGATGAAACCCTTGTGGCGCGCGCGGCACGGTGGATGCCGGAACAGGCCGGGCATGATGGAGAGGATGTAGCGGCGGCGCAGATCCAAAGGAAAAGGGCGGCGCGACCGGTGTCGCGCCGCCCCCGATCCGGTCGATCCGGGTTTCGCTCAGCGCCCCGGCACGTCGTGTTCGTGCGGTTCCTTGCCCTCGGCCTTGGCGGCTTCGTAACGGTCGATCGCTTCCAGCGTGATGCGGCGCGCTTCCTCGCGGCCGCCCCAGGTGCCGATGCGCACCCACTTCTTCTTCTCCAGGTCCTTGTAGTGGGTGAAGAAGTGCTCGATCTGCTGGAACACGATTTCCGGCAGGTCGTCCTTCTCGCCGACATTGGCGTAATAGGGGAAGGTCGAATCGACCGGCACGCAGACCAGCTTCTCGTCGCCGCCGGCCTCGTCCTCCAGGTTCAGCACCGCGATCGGGCGCGCGCGCACGACGCAACCGGGGATGAACGGCGATCGCGCGACGACCAGCGCGTCGAGCGGGTCGCCGTCGGGCGACAGCGTGTGCGGCACGAAGCCGTAGTTCGCCGGATAGCGCATCGGCGTGTGCAGGATCCGGTCGACGAACAGCGCGCCGGATGCCTTGTCGAATTCATACTTCACCGGCTCGCCGCCGGTCGGAACCTCGATCACCACGTTCAGGTCGTCCGGCGGGCTCTTGCCCACGGGAATCAGATCGATACGCATTCTCTTCCCCTATAGAGGCGTCTTGTCGGGCCGCTCGCTGTTCAGCGAGCCGCCAGAAGCCGGTCGAGTCCGCTGTCCCCGGTGCCGGTCTTCTCGAGCCGCGGGTAGCGCAAGCCCCCGTGATAGTCGAGCGCGACCGAACGATAGGAATCACCACGCTTTACGGTCAGCTGGATCGGCTCCTTCGTGCCCTTCGCGGCGGTGATCGCGGCCTTCAG
>NZ_LSJO01000104.1:0-5171 GCF_001556735.1 Sphingomonas sp. CCH9-F2
GGGCGAGGTGGTGGAGATCGGCCGCGGCGTGCAGCAGCTGAAGGTCGGCGACAAGGTGATGATCCCCGCCGCGGTCGGTTGCGGGGCGTGCCGGTCGTGCCTGTCGGGTGACGTCGTCCATTGCGACAATGGCCAGGGCAGCTGCTACGGCCTGTCCGCGCAATTGCAGGGGGTGCAGGCGGAGGCGTTCCGGGTGCCCGCTGCGGATGCCAATGCGTGGCGCATCCCGGACGGCATATCGGACGATCAGGCGCTGATGATGACCGACGCGCTCGCCACCGCATGGTTCGGGGTGCGCAATGCCGATGTGCGGCCGGGCGGCTCCGTCGCGATCATCGGACTGGGGCCGATCGGGCTGATGGCGGTGGAAAGCGCCTGGGTGATGGGCGCGGGCGTCGTCTATGCGATCGATCCGATCCCCGAACGCCGCGCGCTGGCCGAGGTCGCGGGGGCGATCGCGCTTCACCCCGATGTCGCGCTGGATACGATCCGCGAGGCGACCGGCGGGCGCAAGCTGGAAAGCGTGGTGGAGGTGGTCGGCGGCGATGCCACCGTCGACATGGCGCTGCGGCTGGTCATGGCGCGCGGCACCGTGTCTGTGATCGGCGTGCAGCAGTCGCGCCGCTACGCCTTCCCGCTGGAACGCGCCTTCGCCGCCGGGCTGACGTTCCGCACCGGCACCTGTTCGGTGCCGGAGGAATGGCCCGCGCTGATCCCGCTGGTGCGCGCCGGGCGGTTGCGCCCCGAACGCTATATCAGCCACCGCCTGCCGCTCAGCGACGGCGAGGAAGCCTATCGCCTGTTCGACCGGCGCGAGGAAGGCGCGCTGAAGATGGTGCTGAGCGCCTGATCCGGCCACGGGAAGCGCGCGCTACCCCGCGCGCACCTCGCGAAACGGCAGCGTGCGGTCCACCTCCGGCTCGCGCGGCAGTCCCAGCACCCGCTCGCCGATGATGTTGCGCTGGATCTGGTCGGTGCCCCCGCCGATCGAGGTGAAATAGGCGTTCAGCGCCAGGAAGTTGGCGTCCTCGGCGCGCGGATGGTCCGGCCCCTGCAACAGGCTTTCGGCCCCCAGCAGCAGCGTGCGCACACGCGCTTCCTCATGCAGGATGCGGCTCATCGCCAGCTTGCCCAGCGACATGATCGGGGACGACGTGCCCTGCGCCAGTTCGGCCTTGGCCCGCGCGGTGTTCAGCCGGTTCAGCGTGCGCCACGCGATCGCCTGCGCCACCTGCTGGCGCACCACCGGGTCGTCGATCCGTCCCGCCTCGCGCGCCAGCCCCAGCAGCGAATGATCGCCCTTCGGGCCGCCTGCGCCCGAACGCGGGCCCCGCGCGGCATCGCCCATCACCGATCGTTCATAGGCGAGCGCGGTCTGCAACACCCCCCAGCCGCCGTTCAGTGGCCCCAGCAGATGGTCGTCGGGGACGAAGGCGTCGGTGATGAACACCTCGTTGAAATGCGCCTCGTCGGTGATCTGGCGCAGCGGGCGCACCTCCACCCCCGGCTGCTTCATCGGCAGGAAGAAGAAACTGATCCCGCGATGCTTGGGCACGTCCCAGTCGGTGCGCGCGATCAGCATTCCGTAATCGGCGACCGCCGCGCCGCTGGTCCACACCTTCTGCCCGGTCACGCGCCACCCGCCGCCTTCCTCGTCGGGCACCTTGTCGGCGCGGGTGCGGATCGCCGCGAGGTCGGATCCGGCGCCCGGCTCCGAATACAGCAGGCACATGCCCACCTCACCGGCGAGTAGCCGGGGCACGATCTCCTCACGGAAACCATCGGCGGCATGGGCCAGCGCGGTATTCGCCCACAAATTGCTGCGGTCCTGTCCGGCGCCCGGCGCGCCGACCGCCGCGAAGGCGCGCTCGACGATCCTGGCCTGCTCGTTCGACAGCCCGCAGCCCCAGCGATCGACCGGCCAGCGCGGCACCGCCCAGCCGGCGTCGCGCACCTTGCCCAGCCATTCGCTACGCGGGTCGCGACCGAAACTCTCGTGGTGCGCGGGCAGCCCGCGCCAATGCTCGGCCAGCCAGCCCTCCACCTCGGCGCGCAGTTCGTCGTCGGTCATGCCTGTGCCTCCAGCGCGGTGAGATAGCGGTCGCGCCACCCGTCGCTGTCGCCGAACAGCTGCGCCCCCGACCGCGCACGCCGCAGGTACAAATGCGCCGGATGGTCCCAGGTGAAGGCGATCCCGCCGTGCATCTGGATCCCGTCCTTCGCCACGCGGACGAAGGCATCGGCACAGGCGAAGGCGGCCAGTGCCACCGCCGCATCCGCGCTCGCGCTCCGCTCCGCCACCTGCTGCGCGGCGTCGCGCGCGCCCGACGTGGCGGATTCGCTTTCCAGCAGCAGGTCGGCCGCCATGTGCTTGATCGCCTGGAAACTCCCGATCGCGCG
Organism: Sphingomonas sp. CCH9-F2; assembly: GCF_001556735.1. Classification (NCBI taxonomy): domain Bacteria; kingdom Pseudomonadati; phylum Pseudomonadota; class Alphaproteobacteria; order Sphingomonadales; family Sphingomonadaceae; genus Sphingomonas; species Sphingomonas sp. CCH9-F2. The sequence goes on from NZ_LSJO01000104.1 coordinate 2,401, forward strand.
GCCGAACTGGTGCCGCTCGCGGGCATAGGCGACGGTCATCTCCAGCATCCGCCGCGCGCCGCCCGCCTGCTCGCCCGCCAGCGCGACGACGCCGATGTCGCGCGCTGCCGCGACGGCGGCGGCATCCGCCACCTGGCGCGCGGGCGCGTCGATGGCGACGTCCGCCATTCGCCGCGTCCGGTCGAAGACGGGCAGGGGAGTGATCCGCGCATCCGCGGCCTCGATCGCGAAGACGCCATCGTCGCCGGCGATCAGGATCGTGTCGGCGATCGCCGCGTCCGCCACGAACCGCACGGTGCCGGTGATTCGCCCGCCCGCGACGGCCACCGTATCGCCGGGCGCCCAGCCATGCCGCCCGGTGAAGGCCACCGCCGCGATCCGCTCCCCCGCCGCCAGCCCGTCCAGGTCGGGGACCAGCGCGGCGGCGATCGCGCCGGAGATCAGCGGCGCGGGCAGCAGCACCGCGCCCGCTTCCTCCATCACCAGCTCCAGTTCGGTCGCGGCCAGCCCGGCGCCGCCATGCGCCTCCGGCACCGTCAGCCCGGCGATGCCCAGATCGGCCAGCGCGCGCCACAGCGCGGGGTCGTGCCCGCTGTCGCTGTCGATGATCCGCCGCACGTCGCCCTCGGTGCAGCGATCGGCCAGCAGTCGCCGCACGCTGTCGACCAGCGCGGATCGCTCGTCGTGGGTCAGCGTAGCCGGCGGGGCGGGGCGCAGCAGGGTGTCGGTCATGCCGGGGCGCTCCAGCTCTGCGTCGCAAGGGTGCGGGCGGCCGCATAATCCGCCTTGCCGTTGGCGGCGCGCAGCGGCGTCGTCGCGGCGACGATCGCCTTGGGCACCTTGTACCCGGCCAGATGCGCGCGGACGTGACCGCGCAGCCGCTCTTCATCCAGCGGCACGTCCGCCTGCGGCGTCACGACCGCGACGATCGCATTGCCCCAGCGTTCGTCGGGCACGCCGACGACCAGCGCGTCGGCCACGCCCGCGTGCCGCTTCAGCACCTCCTCCACCTCCTCGGCGAACACCTTCTCGCCGCCGGTGTTGATGCACGCGTTGCCGCGCCCCAGGAACGTCAGCGTCCCGTCCGCCGCGACGTCCACCCAGTCGCCGGGGATGCAGTAACGCTCGCCGTCGATCTCGCGCAGCGTCGCCGCGCTCTTTTCCGGGTCCTTGTAATAGCCCAGCGGATTGGGCGGGCCCAACGCCAGCATTCCGCGCCCGGCCGTGCCGCTGGCGATGAACCGGCCGTCCTCGCCAAGCACGCGGCAGCGCGGGCCGATCGCGAAGCGCGCGGTCGCTACCTCGCCCCCGGCGGTCATCACCGATGCGCCCAGCCCCAGCGCCTCCGATGACGACAGCACGTCGTTCAGCTGGGCGCCGGGCATGAAGTCCAGCAGCCCGCGCTTGACCTCCAGGCTCCACATCACCCCCGACGAGGTGATGGTGGTGACGCTGCCCAGATCGTAATCGCCCGGGTGATCGATCAGTTCGCGCAGCAGCGGCCGCGCGAAGCTGTCGCTGACGATCACCAGCGTGTCGGGCCGATGCCGGTCGATCGCGCGCAGCATCTCCCCCGGATCGAAGCCGGCGCTTTCCAGCGTCACGACGCTGCCGCCCAGCAGCAGCGCGTTCAGCGCGACGATCAATCCGGTGCCGTGCATCAACGGCGGCGCCACCAGCGCGCGCATTCGCTGGGTCGCCTGTCCCGCCAGCGTCGCCAACTCCTCCAGCGTGTCGGGAACGGCATAGGATCCGCGCAGGCCGCCGACCATCAGACTGTGCAGGTCGCCCTGCGGCCACATCACCCCCTTGGGCGATCCGGTGGTGCCGCCGGTGTAGATGAAGAACAGGTCGTCGGGCGACCGCGCGATCCCCAGCGGCGATCCGTCGCCGCCGCCGGTCAGATCGCCGAACGACGCGGTTGCCTCCGCCACCGGCGCGTCGCCCGCCTCGATCCACTGGATGCCCGCGTCCAGCCGCGGGCGCACCTCGGCGATGCGCGGGCGGAACTCGGCGCCATAGACGATGACCCGCGCATCGGCATTGTCGAACAGATACGCCAGCTCCGCGCTGGCGTAGCGGTAGTTGACGTTGACCGGCACCAGCCGCGCCTTCAACGCCGCGCACAGCGCGATCAGATACTCCGGCCCGTTGCGTAGGTAGATCGCCAGCTTGTCGCCCGGCTGCGCGCCGCCGTCGCGCACCGCGCGCGCCAGCCGGTTCGATGCAACGGCCAGTTGCGGCCAGGTGAGGGTGCGCTCGCCATGGATGATCGCGGTGGCGGCCGGATCGATCCGGGCCGCGATCGTGTCGAGCATGTCGCCCATGTTCATCATGGCTTTTTCCTCTCCGGTGCGCGTTGTTTCGCGCTTTTACTCCGCAATCAGGTCGTTCAGCCGCTCCACCGCCGCGATATAACCCGTCTTGAAGTCCTGCACGACCTGCCCCGCACTGCGCACATCGTCGACCAGACCCACGCCCTGACCCACGAAATAGGTCACCAGATCGCGTGCTTTCGCGTTCCCACCTTGTGCTGCGGCGTCCGCGGCCCGCAACGCACCTTCGCTGATCAGGCTCATGAACGGCATCGGCAGCGCGCCGGGACTGTCGGGATGCCGCTCCCACGCATCGGTCCAGGTGGAGCGCAACTGGCGCGCCGGCTTGCCCGTCCGGCTCTTCACGCGCACCGCATCGCGGCTGGTCGCGGCAATCATCTTCTCGCGGAAGACGGGCGAGGTTTCGCTTTCGGTGGTCGCCAGCCACACCGATCC
>NZ_LSJO01000105.1:0-2852 GCF_001556735.1 Sphingomonas sp. CCH9-F2
AACGACGATGCGTTCTTCGAGATGATGCTGGTCGAGGCGGTCCCCCCTCCCCTCGCCACGCAAATCCTGCTCCGGCTGCTCGATCATCCCGACTCCGATCGGTCCCTGCCGATTACGCCCGTCGCAGCGGCGCGCTGATGGCGGGGCCGCTCATCGGCGGGCGTCGACCGATCTCCTGGCGGCTCGCGATCGTCGTCTCGTTCGTCGCCGCCTATGCGACCGCCCGCTGGCTCGAAGGCATCTTCGGGGTGGGCAGCATTTCCGGCACGGTGTCGTTCTTCGTCCTGGTCGGGCTGATCGCCGCGACCTGGCGCATCAACAGCCGCGCCGCCAACCGGCAAAGCGAGCTGCTGGGGTCGGCCCGCTTCGGCGACCGCGCCGACGTGCGAAAGCTGGAAGCGAGCGGGGATCTCCTGATCGGCCGCTCCGCCAAATCGGGGAAGCTGCTCCGCTATGACGGCGCGGCACATCTGCTGACGATGGCTCCGACCCGGTCGGGGAAGGGTGTCGGCACGATCATCCCCAACCTGCTGCTGCTCGATCGCTCGGTGATCTGCATCGACCCCAAGGGTGAGAACGCGCGTGTCACCGCCCGCGCCCGCGCCACCAAGGGGCCGGTCTGGTGCCTCGATCCGTTCGGTGTGTCGGGCCGGCCCCCTGCCTGCTACAATCCGCTCGATCGGCTCGATCCCGCCAGCCTCGATCTCGCGGAAGATGCCAACACGCTCGCCGACGCCCTGGTCCATGACGCGCCGGGACAGTCCGGCGAAGCGCACTGGAACGAGGAAGCCAAGGCGCTCATCGCCGGGCTGATCCTCCATGTCGTCACCACCGAACCCCTCGATCGCCGGACGCTGGCGACGGTGCGCGAGTATCTGACGCTTGCCCCTGCCCGCTTCGCCGATCTGCTAGCCGCGATGCAGGACAGCGCCGGTGCCGGTGGCCTGGTCGCGCGCGCCGCCAACCGCCAGCTCGGCAAGTCCGATCGCGAAGCCGCGGGCGTGCTGTCGTCGGCCCAGCGCCATACCCACTTTCTCGATAGCCCGCGCATCGTCGCCAGCACGGCCACGTCGGATTTCACGTTCGCGGGATTGAAAGAATCGACCGCCACGGTGTTCCTGTGCCTGCCGCCCGATCGGCTCGACACCTATGCACGCTGGCTGCGGCTGCTCGTATCGCAAGCCGTCACCGACATGGCGCGATCGACCGCCCGCCCTGCCCGTCCGGTATTGTTCCTGCTCGACGAGTTCGCCGCCCTTGGCCGTCTGGAGCCGGTCGAGCGCGCGATGGGGCTGATGGCGGGCTATGGCCTCCAACTCTGGCCGATCCTCCAGGACATGCACCAGCTCAAGGCGAACTATGGCGAGCGCGCTGGTACGTTCATGTCCAACGCCGGCGTGATCCAAGCGTTCGGGGTGAACGATCATGCCACCGCCGACATGCTCTCGCGCACGATCGGCGACACGACGCTGGAATACGATACCGTCAGCACCTCGCGCGGCACCGGCTGGGGTGAAAACCGCGCTGGCCCCTCGGAAAGCGTCAGCGCACACGTCACCGCCCGGCGGCTCGCCACCCCTGACGAAATCATGCGGATGCGGCCCGACCAGGTTCTGTTGCTGCGCCAGGGCGAACACCCGCTCGCGGTCGAAAAAATCCGCTATTACGATCAGCGCGAGTTTGCCGGGTTGTTCGATCCGGCCTGAACGGTCGCCGAAAGCACGAAGTCCACACACCGCCGGGCCGGAAGTTGGACCCGCTACGGGTAGCAGCCGCGGCGGGTCCGGTCGCGATCGCTGGGCAGCTCGCTTCGCACGTCATAGTCGATCTGACCAGTTAGCGCGAGGGGCCGCGCTGGCGCTGCCCTGGCCTTCGTAGGGCTCTGCCCTCCCCTCGCCTCTCGATCGGCGCACCACGGCCCGGAAACCCGCCCCTGAGACCGATTTGCCGGTCACTGTCGCTCGAAGTCGAAGCGCCGCCGGTCGCGCTTGGCTTTTCCGGAAAGCCTGCGGCGCTTGCGCCGCCCTGGTGACGCCGAAGGCGGCACGCAACTAAAGCGCATCGGCCGTTAGGCCGATTCCGTTTCTCCCCTCCCCTTTCGGACGTGTGATGTCGCTGATGGAGGGAGCTGCCGTTGTCCTAGCCTAACGGGCTTCTGCGGGTCCAGCGGTGCCGCTCGGGGTTAAGAGATTCTGTTAAAGAGGAATCGTTAAGAAGGTTAAGGGCCGCGCGAAGCGGAATCTTCGCTTTGCTATCAGGCAGTTGCGGATGTGCATGGTGGGTGAAACCCCGTGATTCGGTGGGTGATCCCCCGATAGTCCGGTGGGTGATCCCCCGAAGCGATGGTGGGTGATCCCCCGAGTCCGCCAATCCTGAAAAGCGGCTTTCCGGGACGGTTATCCACAAGCTGGCGGGCCGTTCGGCCTCGATCGCGGCGCGGTGCGGCCGGCCGGTCGACTCGGGCCGGTGGGCGAAACCCCGATAGTGACGGCTGCGGTGGGTGAAACCCCGATAGTCAGCGACGCCCGGCGAGCCGATCCATGCGGGCGTCGACCTCCTCGGTTCGCCGGCGATCGACGTCGAAGCGCGCGCGCCGCTCCTCTTCGGCCCGCATCCGCTCGGCAAGCGCCAGCGCCTCGGCCTCGCCGCGTCGCCTGAACAGGACGGCGGGGCTTTTGTCGGCCGTCTCGGTCGTCTCCATCGTATAGTCGGGGAGCTGGTCGGCCTCGATCACCCGCCGGAGCATCCGGTTGAACTCCTTGGGCTGGGCGTCGCTGCCGGTCTTGTCGCGTAGCAGCTCCACCCGGCACACCCACCCACCCTGCTGCTGTCTCTTATACACATCTGACGCT
>NZ_LSJO01000106.1:0-3273 GCF_001556735.1 Sphingomonas sp. CCH9-F2
GGTCGGGAAGGTGCCGTAGACCGGGCGCCCGCTGGCGCGGTCGATGCGCACCATACGGGTGCCAGGCGGCGCGCGGAACGGCAGCACCGGCAGGCCGGCATAGGCCTTGACCGCCCATTCCTTGAACACCGGCACCGCGACGGTCCCGCCCTGCGCATAGCCGCCCAGGTTGCGCGGGCTGTCATAGCCCAAGTACAGGCCGGCGATCATCTGCGGCGTGCCGCCGATGAACCACACGTCGGTGGGTCCGGTATTGGTGCCGGTCTTGCCGAACATCGGGCGGCCCAGGTCGCGCAGTGCGGTGGCGGTGCCGCGCTGGATGACGCCTTCGGTGATGTGCACCATCTGGTACGCGCTGATCGCGTCGAGCACCTGGCGCCCGCGCATCGCCGGGCGCGGCATCGCCCTGCCGTCCCATTCCCGCATGTTGCACCCATCGCACGCCCGCCAGTTCTCCGGCCAGATCACCTGCCCGTTGCGGTCCTGCACCACGTCGATCAGCGACGGATCGTGCCAGCGGCCCCAGTTGGCGAGCACGCCAAAGGCGTTGACCATCTTCTCCACCGTCGTCTCGCCCGCGCCCAGCGCATACGAGAGATAGGGCGAATAATCGCCGATCTGCATCGCCTTGATGAGCTTGACGACATTGGCCATGCCGGTCTGCGCGGCGGCGCGCACCGTCATCAGGTTGCGCGACTGTTCGATGCCCCAGCGCATCGTGTGCGGCCCGGCACCGCGCGAATTGCCGAAGTTGCGGAAGCATTTCTGCCCCAGCCGCGCGCCCTGGTAGACGCAGAACGGCCCATCGACGATGATCGACGCCGGGGTCATGCCGTGTTCCAGCGCGGCGGAATAGACGATCGGCTTGATCGTCGACCCGGGCTGGCGCATCGCCTGGGTCGCGCGGTTGAACGACTGGACGCTGGCGTCGAACCCGCCCTGCATCGCCAGGATGCGCCCGGTCATCGGTTCCTGCACCACCATCCCGCCGGAGATGCGCGGGACCGAACGCAGCGCGAACGCCCCACCCGCAGACGGCGCCACCGCCAGGATGTCGCCCGGCTTGATAGCGCCGAACGCCGGGCTGCCGACGCCGCGCACCGGCATCTGCGCGGCGCCGCGCGGCAGCGTGCCGGTCGAGCCGTCGGCAAAGCCCAGCTGCCACGCATCGCCGTCGCGTGCGATCGCGATCGCGGCGCGCCAGTCGGAGTAATCGAGCGCGATATTGGTGTTGAGCAACGCGCCCAGCCACCCGGCGCCCTCGCCCAGCTCGACATGGCGCAGCGGCCCGGACCAGCCGCGCCCGCTGTCGAACCGCAACAGCCCGTTGCGCAGCGCCTCCGCGGCATATTGCTGCACCTGACGGTCCATCGACGTGCGCACCCACAGCCCGCCGGCATAGACGCTGTGCGGCCCGTCCTCGGCCGTCTCGCCGAAGCGGTCGATCAGTTCGCGGCGCACCTCCTCGACGAAATAGCCGCCGACGCGCTCGAACTTGGGCGTGCGCCGCACGATCGCGCCGATCGGTTCGGCCGCAGCGGCGCTGGCCTGTGCCTGGGTGACGAAGCCGTTCCTGACCATTTCGCGCAGCACGTAATTGCGCCGTTCCAGCGCGCGATCCGTGCTGCGGAACGGATCGTAATTGGCCGGCCCCTTGGGCAATATCGCCAGATAGGCCATCTGGCCCAGCGTCAGCTCGTCTAGTTCCTTGTCGAAGTACGCGTGCGCCGCGGCCTCCACGCCATAGGCGTTGCGGCCGAGGAAGATCTGGTTGAGGTACAGTTCGATGATCTGCTGTTTCGACAGCGTCTGTTCGATCTTGTACGCCAGCAACGCCTCACGAATCTTGCGCGTGGGCGAATATTCGTTGCCGATCAGCAGGTTCTTGGCGACCTGCTGCGTGATGGTCGATCCGCCGCGCGCGCGCTGCCCGGTGCCGAACTTGCGCGCATAATCGATCACCGCGCCGGCCAGCCCGGGGAAATCGACGCCGTGGTGCTCGAAGAAGGTCTTGTCCTCCGCCGCCAGGAACGCGCGCACCAGCAGCGGGGGATATTCGGCGAAGGCCAGCTGCACGCGCCGTTCGCGCGCATAGGAATAGATCGGCGACCCGTCGCCCGCGCGCACGTTGGTGGGCAGCGGCGGCTGATAGGCCTTGAGCTTGTCGACCGAGGGCAGGTCGCGCGCGAACACCAGCCAGAACACGCCGATGGCGATCGCCAGCAGCCCCGCCAGATAAACGCCCCAGCGCACGAGTCGCCGCCGCCACAGCCCCGCCAGCATATCGCCGGCGCCACGCCGCGCCGTCATCGTCTCGCTGGGGGTATCGGAAGCCATACGACCCGCCGTTTAGCAGGTTCGCGGGCAGGGGAAAGTATCGGGCCGCGTCACTTCATCGCGAGGCGGCGCGCGAAATAGACGTCGACGGCGCGCTGCACGCTCTGCGCGATCTTCGCGCGGCCTTCGCGGCTGTCGAGGAAGGCTGCGTCGGAGGGGGTGGAGAGATAGCCGGTCTCGAACAGGATCGAGGGCATGTCCGGCGCTTTTAGCACGAGCAGCGAGGCGGTGCGGTGGAAATCGGCCTTGGTCGGGATCAGCGGCCGCGCCTCGCGCCCCAGCAGCCGCGCGAACCCGGCCGAGGCGTTCATCGTCTCGCGCTGCGTCAGGTCGATCAGCAGCGACGAGACGTCGGCGTTGCGATCGAGGTTCACGCCCGCGATCACATCGGCCTTGTTCTCGCGCGCGGCCAGCCGGGCGGCTTCCTTGTCCGATGCGACGTCGGACAGGGTATAGGCGGTGGCGCCGCTGGGCGTCCCTTCGCCGACGCTATCGCAGTGGATCGAGATGAACAGGTCCGCCTTCAGCCGCCGCGCCATGCCGAAGCGTTCGCGGTGCAGAATGTAGCGGTCGTCCTCGCGCGTCAGCGCGACGCGCACGCGCCCGCTCTCCAGCAAGGCGGCGCGGATCGCCTTGGCGATGCGCAGCGTCACGTCCTTTTCGCGCAGGCCGGTATCGGGGTTGATCGCACCGGGATCGACCCCGCCATGGCCGGCGTCGATGACGACCAGCGGACGATCCGCCTCCCCCTCCACCCGCGGCAGCGCGACGCCCGCGGCGGGCGGCGGCACGGGCACCGAGACGCGGACGCGCCCGCGCGGCGGCGCGGCGCCGCTGCCGGCATCGGCGCCCTTCCCCCAGTTCCACGGCAGGAAGCGCAACGGCCCGGCGGCAGCGGCGCCGCGCCGCCGCGCGGGCGCGTCCGCGTCTCGGTGC
>NZ_LSJO01000107.1:0-1693 GCF_001556735.1 Sphingomonas sp. CCH9-F2
GGATTGTGACCGTCCGTGCATCTTCTCCGGCCAGCCGTTCGCCGCCGCGGACGTCAGCGACGCGACTCGCGGCCCGCGGACGGCGCGAACGGATCGCGCGGAATCGCGCCGTCGCGCTGGCGTTCCGCGCCGCGCTTGCCGGCCAGCGCGGCGACGCAGCGGCGCAACGCCGCCACCGCCGCGCCGCTGCCGTCCAGCGCCAGCCGCTCGACCGGCACGTCGCCGCGCGCGATGTCCAGCGTGCGGGTCGCGGCAAACTGCGCCGGGAAGTCCTTGCCGAACGTCGTCACGAACCCCTGCCTGCCATCGGCCGCGATGCCGATCGCGGCATGGCGCGGATAGGCCGCCTTCGACAGCCGGAACGTCAGCCTCACCCGCTCGCGCGCGCGGATCGACCAGTTGGCGTTGAGCACCGACAGGCGGTTGCTCCCGTCACGGTCCAGCCCCAGCAGCACCGTCGTCTCGCCCGCCCGGTCGAAGGTGCGGGTGACGAAACATCCCGCGCCATCCTCCGCGGGCGCGACCGTCCACCCCGCGACCGTCGCCGGTGCCGCCACGGCACCCGCGGCATTGCCCAAGGCCAGCCCGAGGGCCAGCAGACGATCGCGCAACCTTGCCATGGACGATGCCTCCTTCGTTCCCGGCCCTTACCGCGCCGCCGCCGGGCTGGCCACTGGCGGCGGGTCTGGCGGTGGGAGGCGATCGATGACATGCAGCGCGGATGAGCTCCTGGCATTTCTGGATCGACCGCGGCGGCACCTTCACCGATGTGGTGGCGCGCCGCCCCGACGGCAGCTGGGCGACCGCCAAGCTGCTGTCCGAAGACCCCGATCGCGCGCACGACGCGGCGGAGGCCGCGATCCGCCAGCTGACCGGCATCGCCGATGGCCCCCTGCCCCCCGCCGACATCCGCATCGGCACCACCATCGCCACCAACGCGCTGCTGGAACGGCGCGGCGAACCGATGCTGCTGGCGATCACGCGCGGGTTCGGCGATGCGCCGGTCATCGGCTATCAGGACCGGCCCGATATCTTCGCGCGCGACATCCGCCGCGCCGCGCCACTGTTCGCCGACGTGGTGGAGATCGACGAGCGCGTCGCGCAGGACGGCAGCGTCCTCATTCCCCTCGACCACGATGCCGCGGCGGCGGCGTTCGCGCGCGCTCATGCCGCCGGGCTGCGCGCGGTCGCGATCGTGTTGATGCACGGCTGGCGCCATCCCGCGCATGAAGCGGCGCTGGCGGATCTGGCGGCGGCGGCCGGCTTCACGCAGATATCGGTCAGCCACCGCACCGCGCCGCTGATCCGGCTGGTCGCGCGGGGCGATACCACGCTGGCCGACGCCTATCTGTCGCCGGTGCTGCGCCGCTATGTCCACGGGCTGGAAACGTCGCTGGGAAGCGCCTGCGCCGATCGCGGGCTGTTGTTCATGCAGTCGAGCGGCGGGCTGGTCGCCGGCAGCGCGTTCGGGGGCAAGGACGCGCTGCTGTCCGGCCCGGCGGGCGGAATCGTCGGCATGGTGCGCACCGCCGCCGGCGCGGGGTTCGACCGGGTGATCGGGTTCGACATGGGCGGCACCTCCACCGACGTGTCGCTCTACGCCGGCCAGTACGATCGCCGCTCCGACGCGGTGCTCGCGGGGGTGCGCGTCGCGGTGCCGATGATGCGGATCGATACCGTCGCGGCGGGCGGC
>NZ_LSJO01000108.1:0-6081 GCF_001556735.1 Sphingomonas sp. CCH9-F2
GACAAGGCGACGCTGGCGTTCGTCATGGCGGCGGGGTTCATCGCCGACACCGCCAGCCTGCCGCTGGTCGTCTCGAACCTCGTCAACATCGTGTCGGCCGACTTCTTCAAGATCGGGTTCGGCAACTATGCGGCCGTGATGGTGCCGGTCGACCTAGTGTCGATCGCCGCCACGCTGGGCGCGCTGCTGATCTTCTTCCGGCGCGATATACCGCAGGATTACGACGTGGCTGCGCTCCGCGCGCCCGATGCCGCGATCCGTGACGCTGCGACCTTCCGCGCCGGATGGATCGTCCTTGCGCTCCTGCTCGCCGGTTTCTTCCTGCTCGAACCGCTCGGCGTGCCGGTCAGCGCCGTCGCCGCTGCCGGCGCGATCCTGCTGCTGGTGATCGCCGGGCGGGCTCAGGTGATCGAGACGCGCAAGGTGCTGCGCGGCGCGCCGTGGCAGGTCGTGATCTTCTCCCTCGGCATGTACCTCGTCGTCTATGGTCTGCGGAACGCAGGGTTGACCGACCATCTGGCGGCGCTGCTCGATCGCACCGCGCAAGGCGGGGTGTGGGGTGCGGCGCTGGGAACCGGCGTCATCGCGGCCGTCCTCTCTTCGGTGATGAACAACATGCCGACCGTGCTGGTGGGCGCGCTGTCGATCGACGCCACCCACGCGACCGGGGCTGTTAGGGAAGCGATGATCTACGCCAATGTCATCGGCTGCGATCTTGGCCCCAAGCTGACCCCGACCGGCTCGCTCGCGACGCTGCTGTGGCTGCACGTCCTGGGACAGAAGGGCGTCAGGATCGGATGGGGCTATTATTTCCGGGTCGGGGTCACACTGACGGTGCCTGTCCTGCTCATCACGCTGGCGGCGCTCGCGCTGCGGATTGGAATTGCCTGATGCCGCTCCGCGACCTTGCCGACCCCGACCATCTGCCCGCGCTCGATCGGCGTTACGCGCTCGATCGCCCGGCCCTCGGGCTGGGCGCTGGTGATCCGCCACCCCGCATCCTCCTGCTCTACGGATCGCTTCGCGAGCGATCCTATTCGCGCTTGTGCGTTGAGGAGGCGGCGCGCCTGCTCCGCTTCTTCGGCTGTGAAACACGCATTTTCGATCCCGCTACGCTGCCGCTCCCTGACCAGCACGCCGGCGACGATCATCCGGCCGTCCACGAACTGCGCGAGCTGTCGATGTGGTCTGAGGGGCAGGTGTGGTGCAGCCCCGAGCGCCACGGCCAGATTACCGGCATCATGAAGCTACAAATCGACCATCTGCCGCTCAACATGGGCGGGATGCGCCCGACGCAGGGCCGCACCCTCGCGGTCATGCAGGTGTCGGCCGGATCGCAGTCCTTCAATAGCGTCAACACGCTGCGCGTGCTTGGCCGCTGGATGCGGATGGTGACGATCCCCAACCAGTCGTCGGTCGCCAAGGCGTTCGCCGAGTTCGATGATGCCGGGCGGATGAAGCCGTCGAGCTATTACGACCGGATTGTGGACGTGATGGAAGAGCTGGTGCGCTTCACCATCCTGCTGCGCCCTCATACTGCACAACTGGTCGATCGCTATTCCGAACGAAAGGAAGCCGGCGTGCCGATCAAAGCCGCCACTGACCTATCCAGCATCGCGACCTCGCCGCAATCTTGACGGCTTTCCTGATTGGGAACCGATACAGAGAAATTAGGCGGTCGGCCCGCGCTCGTGGGCGGCGTCGAGGTCCGGTTTCCCGAAATACGTTCCCGATTGCTTTTCCCAAAACAGACCGTCGGTCACGGAGAAACGGGAAAGCCGCAGCGTCCAATTTACGCTCGTGGCAGCATCGCATCTTGCCGGACCGTAGAGGTCTCCGGGCGGGGAAGCTGATCCTGTCACATATTCCATGCGCCCTCTGCCGCGATGGAGACCAGATTCTCATCGAGATCGCGCCACCAGCGCTCGGCGAGTTGCGGATCGAGGGTGATCGGGCTGATCGCGGGCAGTAGCGCGGCGACCTCGGCAATGGCCGCCTCGCGCCAAGCGCGCTGCCGGGCGGTCGTGACCGCGCGATCGCTGACCCCGTCGGCGACTTGCATCCGGTCGAACGAATCGCGGAACCGGTCCTGGATGCACTCGAGTGGATGTTGGCGCGGCAACCCCGTCGCAATGTCGGTCGCCGTGATCGGCCGTCCGTCGCGGTGGGTGACCTGTGCCAGGGTCGCGTTCCAGGCGTCGCGCTTGTGGGCTTGGGCCTGGTCGAAGCGGATATACCGGCAGCAGTTGCGCAGAAACGCCAGCTCGGCATTGGGCCGCAGCCAGGCTTCGAACAGGAATCCTTGCGTCCAGCCGGGCTGGTTGAGCGATTTCAACACGAGCGCGCGCTTCATGGCGCGATCATAGGGGCTGGAGTGTCGGGGTCGATCGCAGTCTGCATTTTCGGGGACCGGCCACGCCATGCCGGATTTTTGAACCAGCGCCTCGACTTGGTCGGCCAGGGCGGGGTTGCGGATCAGCATAGGGATGATGGCGTCGCGCCATTCCTCGTCGCTGCGCGGCGTGGCCAGCGCGGCCAGCGCCTTGTCGACTTTATCGGGCGGCAGCATCGACCGTGCCGTCGGCAAGCAGATGTTGCCGGTGATGACCACCGCCAGTTCGACGACCAGCGCCCGTCGCTCATCGTCTGTATCGGGCACGTTTCCACGCTTGCCGCGCAGCCAGAAGCCGTCTTCGCATCGCGCCATGTTCCAGATCATCTGGATGAGCGCGACCGAGGCGAGCATCGCCGGCTCGATACCGAGATACCACTGCCCCGGCATCTTCCTGTCGATCCACTCGATCCGTGCGGTCTTCTCCCAATAGCCTCGTGCATTGACGAACGCAGTGCGCGCTGCCTCAAGGATCGGATCAGCCGTCTTGGGCTTCGCCGACTTGGTATTCATCATCGGGTGCAGGCTGCGAACATGCGCGACCGATCCGGCGAGGAATCTGCTCGCGGCGTCGCTTGCGGCGTGCAACGCCGACAGCGAAGCGGACGACTTCAATGCCTTGTCGATCGACTGGCGGGTGGCACCGCCAGCGACCTTCATGTTTTCGATAATCTCGAACAGCCGCTCGAACTCGTTCATCAGCGCCGTACCGTTGAGCAGGTGTTTCGCAAATTTGCGAACGCTCTTCGGATGGACGGGCGGCAACGGCCCACAACGGCGGCCGATGCGCAGCAGTCGCTTGGCCACAGCCATGTCCCGCCGCCAGATCGCGACGTAAAGGGCGGTATGATCGCGCTGAAGCGCAACCAGGTAGTCGCGGTGGATCGCGGTGCTGTACGAAAGCAGTGCCTCCTGCATCTCGTCGGTGACGTTGGCCGCGTCGTAGGCGAGCAGATGGATGAGGCTGGCCTTGTCACACTTGGGGATGCCGAGCGTCGCGCGATCGACTTCGGCGATGTTCTCCGGATCACGGCGATAGATCAGATGCGGCAACGCCCCCGGGGCGTAGAGTGGCCGATAGCGCTGGACCACGAACCAGTCGGCCTGCGCCTTGCCCGCCGGCACCGGCACGCCATCGATCGTGACAATCTTGCCGTCGATCGCGAACCCCTTCAGCTTCTCCAGCTTGGCGACGATATCGACGTCAGGTCCGGGAACATGCGCGCGATCGATCGACAGCTTATCCAGCAATCCGGTCACCACCGGATGCCCTTCGACCAGGATATCGCGCACGCCTGCCATCCGCATGGCAGCCTTCGCGGCTCGGTTCATGACCGTCGCCGACACCAGCCCGGCATCGGGATCGCCATCGAACCACTCGCCTGCTCGGTGGTTTAGGCGATCGCCGATGACCCAAATACCCGGGAACGCCAGCACCTGCGCACCGGCACCGGCCTTCTCGAGACGCTTGGCATACAGGGGGCCAGAATATGCGGTCACGACCTTTTCCTCTTCGTCCGCCAGTCGGCAGCATATTTCGCCCAAGCGGCGTCCTCGCGGGCCGTGGCCTCGAACACATACCGCTCCAGATCCCCTCTTAGGATGATGAGCCGCGCCCAAGAAGCGCTCCCGGCATCCATCGCCGTGTAAAGCGCGTTGGGGGGCGTTCCGGCGATCAGTGCCGGACGCAGTTCGCGTAGCTCCCGGGCGACCGCCACGACTTCACGCTCGATCATCAGGGGATCGATCAGGCGATGGGCATGGCCCTTGCGATCGATCCAGGCGAACCAGCCGCCATCGATCTGCTCGTTGCGTGCGAATGAAGGCTGGGTGTCGAGCCATTCCTTGGCCTCGCCCCGCGTCGCCGGCCCCGGCGGCGCAGGGCGGGACGTGCATGCCGAGATCGCGCGGATTTGAAGCGCGGTTATCGGCTCGGACAGCGTCCGCGCGAGCACGTCGGGCGCATCGCCGACCGACGTCAGAAGACGGGCATTTTCTACCTGCAACTCCACCACCAGCAGAACGTCAGCGATGATCGTGGGCAATCGGTCGATCTGTTCGACCAAGGTTGCGGCCTGGGTCCGGGTAACGGCGATCGCATGGTCGTTCCAACGGGCGAGGTCGGCTTGCAATTGCTCCAGCCT
The DNA here is from genome assembly GCF_001556735.1 of Sphingomonas sp. CCH9-F2. NCBI lineage: Bacteria > Pseudomonadati > Pseudomonadota > Alphaproteobacteria > Sphingomonadales > Sphingomonadaceae > Sphingomonas > Sphingomonas sp. CCH9-F2. Next base: position 4,537 of record NZ_LSJO01000108.1, read on the forward strand.
GGGCTGGAGCTTGCGGATCGCGGTACGCGCCGTATCGCGCAGCGGTCGATCCGCACCGTCAAGGATGTTGACGTGGCGGTCCAGCTCCCGCGCAATGTCCGCGGCCTCGGCCTCGATGTGAGCCGGTGTGTCGAGCTCGTGCCGTTGCCCGTCGCGATCGGTCCACACAAACGCGGTCACACGACAAACTCGCGATAGTTCATGTTCGCGCCGTGGACCTCCAGCCAATCGGCGGCATTGCCGCGCGACAGATGCCCCGGCATGTCGATGGCCCGCAGGCGGCAGGTCACGCGGATCAGCCAGCGTTGATCTCGCGTCATGCCCTCTTCGCGCCATGCGCCTTCCAGCCGATATTCCTCGTCGCGGGCGAGCCACTCCGCACGATCGGCGTCATAGGCAGCGAGCCGGCGGCACCACGTCTCGTACAATCCGCGCGACGACAGGTCGCGCTCGTAGCGGTCGATCATCATCACGATCGCCTGGCCAAACGACACCGAAGGATCGATGTCGATCAGTTCGTCCATGTCCGACCACACCTGGTCGGCCCAGAACGCCAGCAGCCCGGCGAGCGCGTCGGCCTCGATCGCCGACAGGCCGTAGTTGGTCAGCACGCCGCCGAGCGCGATCTTGTTGTGCACCTCGGTCGGTTCGGCGACGACCGTCTTGTACCTTGGCGCGATCAGCGCGCGGCGGCGCGCGGCGATGGCCGCGCGGCCCTCGCCCAGGTGGGCGACGGCGGCATCCGCCTCGTTCAGAATGCGGTCGATGTCCGGCTGGCCAGCGGCGTTTTCGTCAGTTTGCGAATTCATGTTCGCTTCTCCCGTTCGTGGAAGCGAGATGATCCGACGAGTCGGTTGGCGAACCCTCCCGGACACGTGTCCGGGAGGGTTCGCGACTTCAGAGGGGGTAGAAGTTGGGGGGGCTAAGATTGGCGCAAGAAATGTTTCACCGATGGCGAAAATCTCATCCCCCTCCCGGGCTCCTCGAAACGCCCCCCAACCCAAGGTGCATCGCTATATCGATGCGCTCTTCAGCGACGATTTCGGCCGGCAGTCGAAGCTGACCACCTACAGCGCAAACAGTTTCGCAAAGAAGAAGCTCGATGCCGCTGCCCAGTCGCTGCAGTTGAAGGGCGAGCGGCGGGAAAAGCAGCTTCGGCGCATTGAGATTCGCGAATGGCGCGCCGCCGAGCGCAGCGTCGCGGCCGAGCAACGCGAGAGCGACCATCGCTTCCGCCTGATGTGGCGAACGCTTAACACCAAGGTACGACCGGAAAAGACGCTACGGCACACGCCGCCGCGGACGCGGCAACGCGATTGGCCCTATGCCGCTGTTGCGTTGCCCAAATACGATGGTCCGGTCATCGACCGGAACGGCCAACGGGGTGTGTTCATGAGGGTGCGATACTATTCCCGCCGCACCGCTGAACAGGGTGTGTCGCAGCGCCTGGTCAAATACGTGTTCAACGGCGCCGAATGTGACGTCGATGACGTGACGTGATGTCGTGGACGACCTCCGCACCAGCGTAGCTGTGCGATGATGTGG
>NZ_LSJO01000109.1:0-3622 GCF_001556735.1 Sphingomonas sp. CCH9-F2
CCCCCACCCCGCCTCCCACTCATGATACCGATGGGAGGCGGGGTGGGGGAGCGGGCCGGTGCCGCGAAACGTGCCTGCGGCACGTTTCCAAACGAGCCCTCAGATCCGCGCCTCGTAACCGCGCGGCCGGCTCGGCATCGTCAGGATCGCGCGCGCATCGCCCGGCGTGCGCGCCTCGCCATGCGGGCCGCCCGCGGCATGGATCACCCGTTCCAGCAGTTCCTGTCCCTCCGGCCAATGACCCAGCCCGCTGGCGGCGTTGAGGTGCCCGTGCGGCCCGGCGTCGACGAAATGGCTGCCCCAGTCGACCGCCAGGCTGTGCGCGCGCTCGATCGTCACCCACGGGTCGTCGCTCGACGCCACCACGATCGATGGAAACGGCAGCGGCTGTTTCGGCGCGGGCGCGAACGGCGCCAGTTCCTCCGCCACGCCCGCGCGCTCGACATCGGCGGGCGCCACCAGCAGCGCGCCGGCGACCGGCCAGCCATAGGGTTGCGGGCTCATCGACGCCCACCACGCCACCGCGATACACCCCAGCGAATGGCCGACCAGGATCACCGGCGCGCGTGCCCCCGCCACCGCCTGGTCGATCTTCGTCACCCAGGCGTTGCGGTGCGGCCGGTCCCACATCCCCAGTTCGATCCGCGCGGTATCGGGGCGGCCGTTCTCCCACAATGTCTGCCAGTGCGCGGGGCCGGAGCCACCCAGCCCGGGAACGGTCAGGATCGTCGGCCGGACCGACAGATCATATGTCGAAAGTCCCATGACTACCCTCCTGTTATCCCCGCATTCCGCGCGGGGGACGGTGAGGCCGCGGCACACAGTCTAGGGGTCGGGAAAAGCCGCGGCCTCGATTCGCAATGTATTGTCCCCTAAATCCATGGACAATCCTGCATCGCAGCAATTGACGCGAACGGAGGCCGCCGCGAGACGAACCGAAATCGCCGCGCGGCTTGCGGTCCGGGGGGGCGGGCTGCGATAGCGGGCGGATGGCGAAACAACGTGCCGATCAGATGCTGGTGGACCGCGGCCTGGCCGAATCGCGCACGCGGGCGCAGGCGCTGGTGATGGCCGGTCTGGTCTTCGCCGGCGACCGCAAGGTGGAAAAGCCCGGCCAGCCGCTCGCCGACGACGTCATCCTCGACGTGCGCGGGCGCGACCATCCCTGGGTGTCGCGCGGCGGGATCAAGCTGGCGCACGGGCTGGACCACGCCGGCTGGGACGTGCGCGGCGCGGTGGCGATCGACGTGGGATCGTCGACCGGCGGCTTCACCGACGTGCTTCTGACGCGCGGCGCCGCGCGCGTCTATGCGGTGGACAGCGGCACCAACCAGCTGGCGTGGAAGCTGCGCCAGGATCCGCGCGTCATCGTCCACGAACAGACCAGCGCGCGCATCCTGACGCCCGCGCACATTCCCGAACCGGTCGACCTGATCGTCTGCGACGCCAGCTTCATCGGCCTGGCCAAGGTACTGGAGGTGCCGCTGTCCTTCGCCCGCCCCCCGGCGCGCGCGATGGCGCTGATCAAGCCGCAGTTCGAGGCCGGCCGCGCCGAGGTGGGGAAGGGCGGCGTCGTGCGCGACCAGTCGGTGCGCGACCGCGTCTGCGCCGAGGTGGCGGACTGGTTCGCCGCCACCGGCTGGCGCGTCGAAAGCGTCGTCGAAAGCCCGATCACCGGGCCGGAGGGCAATGTCGAATATCTGATCGCGGCGCATCGCGACTGAAACAATCGTGCGCCATGGGGCTTTGGCAGTTTACGCAAGGGTGACGATTGGGCACCTAGGCGCGTCGTTGACGTTGTGTGGGGGATCAGGGACGTTGGGCACGGTCGCATCGAGGGATCAGTTACGGATGTCGTTCCTGCGCTGGGCGGCGGTCTCGGTGCCGCTGGTCCTGCTGCTGGGGTTCCTGTCGGGGCGGTCGGTCCCCTCTGGCAGCGAGAACGGCTGGTACATGGCGCTGACCAAGCCCGAACTGACGCCGCCGGGCTGGGTGTTCCCGGTCGCCTGGTCGCTGCTCTACATCATGCTCGGGCTGGCGCTGGCGCTGGTGCTCAGTGCGCGCGGGGCGAAGCTGCGCTGGGTCGCGGTGGCGCTGTTCGCGGCGCAACTGGCCGGCAACCTGGCCTGGACGCCGCTGTTCTTCGGCGCGCACAAGGTCGGGGCCGCGCTGCTGCTGATCGTCGCGATCCTGGGGCTTACGATCATCACCACCTTCGTCTTCGCGCAGATCCGGCGCGTCGCGGCGTGGCTGCTGGTGCCCTATATGGTGTGGCTCAGCTTCGCGGGCGTGCTCAACTGGCGCATCGCGCAGCTGAATCCCGATGCGGAACGCCTTGTGCAGCCGGCCGCGGCGTCCCAAGTGATCGGCTGACCTGTTCCGCTTTTCGAAAGAGACCACCCATGCAGTCCGAAAACCGCCTGTTCGGCGATCTGGCCAAGCTGTTCAACGGTGCTGCCGGCACCATCGCGGGGATGAGCCGCGAGGCGGAAGCCGGTGCGCGGGAACGTGCGCGCGAATGGATCGGCGGGCTGGATTTCGTCGCGCGCGACGAATTCGAGGTGGTGAAGGCGATGGCCGTCGCCGCGCGGGACGAGGCTGATGCGCTGCGCGCACGGGTCGAGGCGCTGGAGGCCGCGCTGGCCGCCCAGAAGGCGGGCTGACGCGCACGCGCGATTGTGCGATACCGGCGACACGATGGCCATGCTCGATCACGACGCGGATTCCGATAACGAGGGCGAAGCCCCGCTGGACATGCTGGAGGCCTATTTCACGGCCCATGGCTGGCCGTGCGAACGCCACGACGATGAGATGACGGCCAGCGTCAAGGGCAGCTGGACCGAATACGAACTGCGCGTGCTGTGGCGCGAGGAAGACGGCGTCCTGCAACTGCTCGCCTTCCCCGACGTGAAGGTCGCGGAAAAGGGGCGGGGGAAGATCTACGAAACGCTCGGGCTGGTGAACGAGCAATTGTGGATGGGCCATTTCGAGCTCTGGTCGTCCAGCGGCATCCTGCTCTATCGTAACGCCACCGCGATCGAGGCGCGCGACGGGGAAGCGACCATGTCGCTCCCCACCGCCGAGCTGCTGGTCGAATCCGCGATCGACGAATGCGAGCGTTTCTATCCCGTCTTCCAGTTCGTGCTGTGGGGCGGCAAGTCGCCGGCGGAGGCGATCGCGGCGGCGATGGTCGAAACCCAGGGCGAGGCCTGAGGCGCGGTCATGCGGCTGTGGATGATCGGGTGCGGCAATATGGGGTCCGCCATGTTGCGCCGCTGGGTCGATAGCGGGACGGTCGCGGCCGCCGACGTCGATGTCGTCAATCGCACCGACCGCGTGCTGCCCGATGGCGTGCGCCAGGCGCGCGAGCTGCCCGACGGACCGCTGCCCGACATCGTCGTGTTGGGGGTCAAGCCGCAGCAGCTGGCGGAGGTCGCCGTGCGCTTCGCCGCGCGCCTCGCCGATGCGCCGCTGCTCGTCTCGATGCTCGCCGGGTGCGATCCGGCGACGCTGTCGGCGGCCTTTCCCGGCCCGGTCGCGGTGCAGACGATGCCCAATCTGCCGGTCGAACTGGGGCGCGGCGTCGTCGCGATCCACGCGCCCCAGTTCGACCGGCAGATTG
>NZ_LSJO01000011.1:0-1820 GCF_001556735.1 Sphingomonas sp. CCH9-F2
CCCGCCGGCGGGGCCGGCACGCGCCGGCCCCGCGGCATCCATGCAACAGCGAGGGGGATGGGGATGGCCATCATCACGGGCGGGCCGGGCGCGGTGACGCTGGGGCCCGCCGATCGCGCCGCCGCGGTGGCGGCGGTGAAGGCGGAGCTGCGCGCCGGGCTGGCGGAGGACGATGCGCTGATCGCGGCGCTGGCGGACAGCGCGATCGGGCTGGCCGAGCAGGTCACCGGGCAGGTGCTGATCGCACGCGAGGTCGCGGCCGACATGCCAGCGGGCGCGGCGTGGCAGATGCTGCCCGCGATGCCGGTGCGTGCGATCCAGGCAGCGCCGGACATGACGATCGATATCGACGGCGAGGGGCGCGGCTGGGTGCGGATGGCGGCGGAGGGGCGCGTCGTCTTCACCGCGGGGATCGCCGCCGACTGGGGCGGGCTGCCCGCCGGATTGCGACAGGGGGTGGCGATGCTGGCGGCGCATCTGTTCGCCGATCGCGGCGCGACCACCCCGGTCCCCGCGGCGGTGACCGCGCTGTGGCGGCCGTTCCGGGTCATGTCGCTGACGCCGGGGTTGCGCGCATGACGCCCGCGGTGGGGCGGCGCGTCGCGGCGGCGCGGGCGCAGGTCGCGGCGCGGGTGCGCGACCTGCTGCCGGATGCGCGGGTGGAGGATGGCGCGGACGGCGTGACCGTCAGCGCGCGCGGGCTGGTGCGGCGGTGGGTCGACGACCCGCGGCTGTCGTGGTGGCGATCATGAGCGCGGCGGTGGTCTTGCGCGCCGCGGTGCTGGCGCAGCTGCGCACGATCGCGGGGGTGCAGCGCGTGGCGGACGGTGCGGGCGCGAAGGCGGCGGCGATGCCGCACGTCACGCTTCGCGACATCGCCGCCACCGACTGGGGAGCCAAGGACCGCGCCGGGCGCGAGGCGCGCGTCGGCGTGACGGTGCGCGACGATCACCAGCTGCCGGCGCGGATCGAGGGGATCGCGGGCGCCGTGGAGGCGGCGTTGCTGACGCTGCCGCGCGACCTGCCGGGATGGCGGATCGTGACGGTCGTGCCGGTGCGCTGCGCGGTGCTGGGTGAGGGGACGGCACGCTGGGCGGCGATGGTCGACGTGCGCGTGCGGATGCTGGAACAGGAGGACTGAACATGGCGGCGGAAAAGGGCAGCGCGTTCCTGTTGAAGGTGGGCGATGGCGGCAATCCGGTGGTGTACCGGACGGTGGCGGGGCTGCGCACGACGCAGCTGTCGATCAACGGCGAGGCGGTCGCGATCACCAGCAAGGATTCGGGCGGGTGGCGCGAGCTGCTGTCGGGCGCGGGGGTCCGTTCGGTCAGCGTATCGGCGGCGGGCGTCTTCACCGGATCGGCGGCGGAGACGCGCGTGAAGGCCAGCGCGCTGGCCGGCACGCTCGACGATTATCGCCTGACGTTCGAAAGCGGCGAGGCGATGACCGGGCGGTTCCTGGTCACGCGGCTGGACTATGCCGGGGATTACAACGGCGAGCGCAGCTACACGATCGCGCTGGAGAGCAGCGGCGCGGTGGCCAGCGCATGAGCGCGCCCGCGAACCCGGCGCGCGGCGAGGCCGCCATCCGCGTCGCGGGCCAGCCGCTGGTGCTGCGCCCCACCTTCGCCGCGCTGGTGGCGGCGGAGGAGGAACTGGGCCCGCTGTTCGCGCTGGTCGAGCGCGCGGCGCGCGGCGACCTGAAGCTGGCGGAGCTGGTCGCGCTGTTCTGGCATTGCCGGCACGACGCGCCGCCCGCGCTGACCCGCGAGACATTGGGCGAGGCGGTGGTGGCGGGCGGGATCGCGGGGGCGACCCCG
>NZ_LSJO01000110.1:0-2445 GCF_001556735.1 Sphingomonas sp. CCH9-F2
GCCCCCTACCCCCCGTTCGCCGCCAGCGCCGCCAGCAGCAGCAGCGCGACGATGTTGGTGATCTTGATCATCGGGTTCACCGCCGGGCCGGCGGTGTCCTTGTACGGGTCGCCCACCGTGTCGCCGGTCACCGCGGCCTTGTGCGCTTCCGATCCCTTGCCGCCGTGGTTGCCGTCCTCGATATATTTCTTGGCATTGTCCCAAGCGCCGCCGCCGCTGGTCATCGACAGCGCGACGAACAGCCCCGACACGATCACCCCCAGCAGCATCGCGCCCAGCGCGGCGAAGCCCGCCGCCTGTCCGTCGACCGCACGGACGATGAAATACAGCGCGATCGGTGACAGCACCGGCAACAGCGACGGCACGATCATCTCGCGGATCGCCGCGCGCGTCACCAGGTCGACGGTCCGCGCGTAATCCGGGCGGCTGGTCCCGGCCATGATGCCGGGATTGTCGCGGAACTGCCCGCGCACCTCCTCCACCACCGCGCCCGCCGCGCGGCCCACCGCGGTCATCCCGAACGCGCCGAACAGGTACGGCAGCAGCGCGCCGAGCAGCAGCCCGACGATGACATACGGGTTGCTCAGCGAGAAATCGACCGTCAGGTCCGGGAAATAGGTCTCCAGATCGGTGGTATAGGCGCCGAACAGCACCAGCGCCGCCAGCCCCGCGGACCCGATCGCATAGCCCTTGGTCACCGCCTTGGTGGTGTTGCCCACCGCGTCCAGCGCGTCGGTCTTGTGCCGCACCTCGTCGTCCAGCCCGGCCATTTCGGCGATGCCGCCGGCATTGTCGGTGACCGGGCCGTAGGCGTCGAGCGCGACGACCATCCCCGCCAGCGCCAGCATCGACGTTGCGGAGAAAGCGATGCCGATGATCCCCGCCAGCTTGTACGCGGCCACCACCGCCACGACGATCACCAGCGTCGGCAGCGCGGTCGCCTCCAGGCTGATCGCCAGTCCCTGGATCACGTTGGTGCCGTGCCCGGTCTCGCTCGCCTTGGCGATCGACTTGACCGGGCGATAGGCGGTGCCGGTGTAATATTCGGTGATCCACACGATCAGCCCGGTCACCGCCAGCCCGATCAGCATGCACCAGAACAGGTCCAGCCCGGTGAACCCGGCGGTCGCGGTGGCGGTATCGGCGCCTTCGTCCAGGAAACCGGCGCCGCCGATCACCTTGTGCATGTCGCCCAGCGTGTACTGCGTGGCGAACCAGATCGCGGGCACGGACAGGATCGCAGAGGTCCAGAACCCCTTGTACAGCGCGCCCATGATCGATCCGCTGGCGCCCAGCCGCACCATGTACGTGCCGATGATCGAGGTGATGATGCACACGCCGCCGACGATCAGCGGCAGGCTCATCAGCCGCATCAGTTCGGCCTCATCCGCCTGGATCAGCAGCGCGATCGACACCATCGTCACGCCCAGCGTCACGACATAGGTTTCGAACAGGTCGGCGGCCATGCCCGCGCAGTCGCCGACATTGTCGCCGACATTGTCGGCGATGACCGCGGGATTGCGCGGATCGTCCTCGGGGATGCCGGCCTCCACCTTGCCGACCAGGTCGGCGCCGACGTCGGCGGCCTTGGTGAAGATGCCCCCGCCCAACCGCGCGAAGATCGAGATCAGCGACGCCCCGAACGCCAGCGCGGTCAGCGCCTCGACGATCTCGCGGTCGTTGGGCAACCGCCCGGCCGGGCCGGTCAGGTACCAGAAGAACCCCGCAATCGCGAGCAGGCCCAGCCCGGCGACCAGCATCCCGGTCACCGCGCCGGACCGGAACGCCATGGTCAACCCGCCCTGCAACGATCCGCGCGCCGCCTCCGCGGTGCGCACGTTCGCGCGCACGGAGATGTTCATGCCGACGAACCCGGCCACCCCCGAAAGGATCGCGCCGATCGCGAACCCGACCGTCGACAGCGTCCCCAGCGTCACCCACAGCACCACCGCGACGATGACGCCGACGATCGCGATCGTGGTATATTGCCGACGCAGATACGCGCGCGCACCCTCCTGGATGGCGCTGGCGATATCCTGCATCCGTTCATTGCCCGGCGATGCGGCGAGCACCTGTCGGCTGGTGGCGAAGCCATAGAGTACGGCGATCAGGCCGCAGACGATGGCAAGGTAGACGGTCGTCATGCCTTACATCCCTCCTGTTGGCGCGGACCCGGTCTGTCGCCGGCGCCTCGCGCGAGGGGTGGAGGCTATCATGCCGGGGGGTCAGCGCAACCCATGCTGGAACCCGAGTTGAGCGGGCAGCGCCACCGCCGCCCCGTCGCGGGTCAGCGTCAGCCCCGCACCCGCCGCGAAACCACCGACCCGCGTTGCCGGCACGGGCGGCACGAACCCCGGCGGCGCGGCGAACAGCAGTTCGTAATCGTCCCCCGCGGTCGCCGCCGCCAGCGCGTCGGCGACCGCGGGGGACGATTACGAACTGCTG
>NZ_LSJO01000111.1:0-4927 GCF_001556735.1 Sphingomonas sp. CCH9-F2
AGATGTGTATAAGAGACAGCGGCAACACCGGCTGGCAGGTGATCGGCTTCGTGCCGCAGCGCAAGGCGGGGGACGGGCTGCTCCCGGTACCGGGCGACGGCCGCTATGACTGGACGGGGTACAAGGATTTTCGCGCGCTGCCATCGGAATATAATCCGGCCAGGGGCTGGTTCGCCTCCGCCAACCAGAACAACCTGCCCGCCGACTGGCCGAAGGCTCGTGTCCCCGCCTATTCTTTCCGCGATCCCTACCGCTACGAACGGATTGCGCAGGTGCTGGCCGCGCAGCCCCGCCACACCCTGGCCGACAGCGTCGCGTTGCAGCACGACACCTTCTCCACCCCGGCGATGCAGTTCGTGGCGGCGCTGCCCGATGCGCCCTCCGCCGCGGCGAAGCCCGCCGCCACGATGCTGGCGGGCTGGAACCTGCGGCTCGACCGCGGCAGCGCGGCGGCGGCATTGTACGAGATCGTGTGGCGTGACCTGTCGAAGCGCGTGCTCGCCGAACTGGTGCCCGATCGCGCGAAAGCGCTGGTGACCGATATCGCCCCGTCGATCCTCCTCGCCGAGGCGAAGAAGCGCCCCGCGCTGGTCGATGCCGCGCTGGCGTCGGGCTGGCAGGAGGCGCAGCGGCTGCTGGGCGCGCAGCCCGCCGCCTGGCGGTGGGACACGCTGCATCAGGTGCGGATCACCCACCCGCTGTCGCGCATCCCGGCGATCGCCGCGGCCTTCCCCCCCATCGAGGGGTCGGGGTCGGGCGGTGACAGCTATACCGTGATGGCGCGGTGGCTGGGCGACGGCCCGTCGTGGCGGACCGGCGGCGGCGCCAGCTATATCCAGGTGATCGATGTCGGGGGATGGGACAATTCGCTGATGCTCAACCTGCCGGGCCAGTCGAACGACCCGAAATCACCGCATTACCGCGATCAATATGCCCCATGGATCGACGGACAGATGCAGCCGATGCCGTTCAGCCGCGCCGCGGTGGACGCACAGGCCACGACCCGCACGCTGCTGCAACCCGGCCAGCCCCGGCGATAGAGGACCAAGGATGACCCGTGCCCCGCTGCTCGCGCTGATCGCGCTCCTCGCCGGCCCGGCGGTCGCGCAGAAGACGCGTCCTGTCGACGTCGTGATCCGCGGCGGAACGGTCTATACCGGCGCCGATGCTCCGCCGATCACCGGCGATGTGGAGATCGCCGGCCAGCGCATCGTCTATGTCGGCCGGTCGCGCGGGACGACCGCCAAGCAGGTGATCGACGCGCGCGGGCAGATCGTCGCCCCCGGCTTCATTGACGCGCATACCCATCCGGACAGCTACATCCGCTCCGCCGATGCGAAGGAGCGGCTCAACCTGCCGTGGCTGGCGCAGGGCGTGTCGACGATCGTGATCGGCGTCGACGGCTATGGTACGCCCGACATCGCCGCCGACGCGGCGAAGCTGGAGGCATCGCGGATCGGCACCAATGTCATCCCCTTCGTCGGTTTCGGCGCGGTGCGCGGGCGCGTCATCGGGCGCGACGACCGCGCGCCCACCCCCGCCGAGCTGGCGCAGGAAAAGGCACTGGTCGCCAAGGCGATGTGCGAGGGCGCGACCGGTTTTTCCACCGGATTGTTCTACCCCCCGCAAAGCTACGCCAAGACCGACGAGGTGATCGCCGTCGCGCGAGAGGCGGCGATCCGCGGCGGGATGTACGACACCCACCAGCGCGACGAATCGAACTACAATATCGGCCTGATCGCCTCCACACAGGAAGCGATCCGGATCGGGCGCGAGGCGGGGATGCCGGTGCATTTCGCCCACCTCAAGGCGCTGGGCGTCGATGTGCAGGGCATGGCGCCGCAATTGATCGCGACGATCGACGCGGCGCGGCGCGCGGGGCAGGAAGTGACCGCCGATCAATATCCGTGGCTGGCGTCGGGAAGCAGCGTCGATGCCGCACTGCTCCCCGGCTGGGTGGTGGACGGCGGCTATGCGAAGATGATCGCGCGCTTCGACGATCCCGCGACGCTGGCGAAGATCAAGGTCGCGATGGCCGAAAACCTGCGCCGCCGCGGCGGCAAGGAATCGCTGTTGCTGACCGCGGCCGGACAGCCCTGGACCGGAAAGACGCTGGGGCAGATGGCGACGCAATGGGGTCTGGACCCGATCGACGCCGCGATCCGCATCCTGCGCGTTCCCAACAAGGACGGCACCGATCCGGCCGGCAGCGCGGTCGCCAGCTTCAACATGGCCGATCGCGACGTCGATCTCATCATGAAGCAGCCATGGGTCGTCACCAGTTCGGACGGGTCGAACGGCCACCCGCGGCAATGGGCGACCTTCCCGAAGAAGTACCAGACCTATGTGCGCGAACGGCACGTCATCTCGCTGGCCGATTTCATCCGCCGCTCCACCGGCGCCACCGCCGACATGTACCGGATCGCCGGGCGCGGCTATCTGCGCGCGGGCCATTACGCCGACGTCGTCGTGTTCGATCCGGTCCGCTACGCGCCGCGCGCCGATTACGTCCACCCGCGCGTCGCCAGCGTCGGGGTGACCGCGCTGTTCGTCAACGGCCGCCTCGCGCTGCGCGACGGCGCCACCACGGGCGAGGCGGCGGGCCGGGTGCTGCTGCGCCCCACGCCACCGGGGTGCCCGGCACGGTCCTGAGGGCCCCGCCTCAGCCGCGCTCCTCGAACTGGCGCAGAACGCGTACCGGCGCGAAGGGCGCGCGCCACAGGATCACGTGATAATGATCCGCGCCGTCCAGCCCGTCGGCGCTCAGCGTGCCCAGCCCGCCGAACTGCGCCCGCACGCGATACATGCCCGCGGGCACCGGCAGCAGGTCGACCGGACCGCCGGTGCATTCGTGGATCTCCAGCCGCCCCGACGGCAGGTCCAGGCTCGCCTCCGCGACATGGTCCCATACGCCAGGCGGATCCTCGGGCGGCGGGGCATCGGCGATCTCCACCGTCACCGGCACGCTCATGTCGCGCGCCGGCTGGATCACCACCACGAACGGCGCCGCCTTGATCCGGCGCGCGACGTCCGCATCGTCGTAATCGGTCGGCGCGTCGGGTTTCTCGCCATGGTCCCACAGGTAGAACTGGTGATAATCGGCGAAGATCTCATAGCGTTTCTGCACCTGCTCACTTTAACGCCCCGCACAGCCGCGGTCGACCGCCGCCCGGCTCATAGCCAGACGTTATAGGGGCCGGTGCGAGCATGATTGGCGCCCCCGCCCGCGCCGCCCCTACCGTTCGGCTTCATGCTTATTCCTTCAGGTGGAACGATGATCCCCGGCCCCTACCTGCTCTATCTCGGCCATTCGGATGACGAGGTGGGCATCAAGACCTCGCGCGGGCTGGCCGCGTTCCGCCGCGACGATTGCGTCGGCGAATGGCGCCACGACGATTGCCCGCTGACGCTGGGGATGCCGCGGATGGACGTCGCCGCCGCGCGTGAGGCGGGGGCACGCACCCTGGTGCTGGGGATCGCCAATGCCGGGGGGCGGCTGGGCGACGACCTGATCGACGATGCGCTGCTGGCGATCGCCGCGGGGATGAACGTCGCGTCCGGGCTGCACCAGCGGCTGCGCGACGAGCCACGGCTGGTCGCCGCGGCCGATGCGGTCGGCGTGTCGCTGTTCGACGTGCGCGACGCGCCCGCGCACCTGCCGGTCGGCAACGGCCGGCGGCGTGCGGGCAAGCGCCTGCTGACCGTCGGCACCGATTGTTCGGTGGGAAAGATGTACGCCACCTTGTGCCTGCGCGACGCGATGCGCGCGCGCGGGGTCGCCGCCGATTTCCGCGCCACCGGGCAGACCGGCATCCTGATCGCGGGCGACGGCGTGCCGCTCGACGCGGTGGTGGCCGATTTCATCGCCGGCGCGATCGAGGTGCTGGCCCCCGCGCGTGACGACGACGGCTGGGACCTGATCGAGGGGCAGGGATCGCTGTTCCACCCCAGTTTCGCGGGCGTGTCCACCGGGCTGCTGCACGGCGCGCAGCCCGCCGCGATCGTGCTGTGCCACGATCCGATGCGCGCGCACATGCGCGGCCTGCCGCATTACCAGCTGCCCGATCTGGCCACCTGTCTGGAGGCGAACCTGCAGGTCGCGCGGCTGACCAGCCCCGACGTGCAGGCGACCGGTATCGCGCTCAACACCGTCAAGCTGGACGAGGATGCAGCGCGGCGGCTGTGCGCCGATACCGCGCAGGCGCTCGGCCTGCCGTGCACCGACCCGTATCGCTTCGGCGCCGACCCGATCGTCGACTGGACCCTGACATGCTTCGCACCTGCCGCGCCCGCCATGACCGCTTCGCGCTGAACACGCCGTTCCGCATCTCGCGCGGGGTGAAGACCGCCGCCGACGTCGTGACCGTCACCGTCGAGGGCGGCGGCCATGTCGGTCGCGGCGAGGGCGTTCCGTATCCGCGCTATGGCGAGACGATCGACGATGCGCTGGCGCAGATCGCGGCGGTGGCGCCGCTGATCGCCGACGGCGCGGGCCGCGCCGATCTGTACGCCGCGATGCCGGCCGGCGCCGCGCGCAACGCGGTCGACGCGGCGCTGTGGGACTGGGAGGCGCGCGCCGCCGACAGCACCGTCGCCGCGCTCGCCGGCATCGCCCCCGCCGCGCCGGTCGCCTCCGCGATCACCATCGCGATCGACACGCCCGATGCGATGGCCGCCGCCGCCGCGCGCCACGCCCACGTCCCGCTGCTGAAGGTGAAGGTCAACCGCGAGGATGCGCTGGCGCAGATCGCCGCGGTGCGCGCCGCTGCTCCCGCCCCGCGGCTGATCGTCGATCCGAACGAAAGCTGGTCCATCGCCGAGGTGCTGGTGTGGCAGGACATGCTGCTGGACCAGCGCGTCGACTTGCTCGAACAGCCGCTGCCCGCCGGGGAGGACGGGGCGCTCGCCGACATCACCTCGCCGATCG
>NZ_LSJO01000112.1:0-206 GCF_001556735.1 Sphingomonas sp. CCH9-F2
GAGTGGCCGACCGTCTTTGGCGACCCCAAGATGACCACCGCGCTGCTCGACCGCATTACCCACCACTGCGACATCGTCGAGACCGGCAACGACAGCTGGCGATTCAAGCACCGCAGCTGACGCGCGGGACCACCGGCAGAAGATGCTTCGCGCTGGTTGCGCCTCCGGTCGGGCTACGCCCGCCCTACGCCGCAACCAGCGCGAAC
>NZ_LSJO01000113.1:0-12296 GCF_001556735.1 Sphingomonas sp. CCH9-F2
CGGCGGCGGCGAGCCGGCGGTCGAATCCGGGCATCCGCACCGACACCGGCGATTGTTCGGCGACGGCGACCGGCGCGATCGCAGCCGGAAGCGGCGTCGTGCCCGTCGTCGCGGCGGTGGCAGCCGGGGAGGCGGGAGCAGCACACCAGCGGCTCGCCTCGCTGAAGCGCGCGGCGACCGCAGCGCCGCAGTCGATGCGCGCGGACGCGGTACGCGCCGTGGCGACGCCAGGCAGCGTTCCCGCGGCGACCGCCAAGCCGATCAATGCTGTACGGCACGAGAATCGGACAACGCCGCGCACCGGAGCGGCACGGTCTTCCGTATATCCTTCAGTGCACATCCCACTCCTCCTCTACGACACGTCGCGCAATGCGACGGATCGTGCGGCAAGCGGGGTCCTGCGGCACCGGACGACGGGCGTCCGACACCATTAACATGCCCCAGTCAGCCAAATGATAGAAGCATGAATTTGTTCATTCCGTCGTGACATTTTCACGTTTCGTCCCGATTGCGACGAAATTATGTCGGGCGACCGATTTGCTGCCGGATCGGTGTGAACCCGCCGGATTCTGCGGAAAATCCGATCGATCGCCGTGCGTAATGGGCTGGTTTCATGACATTTTGCGGACAGGTGTGCGAATCGGTGTCGCGATTGACTCGAAATGTTTCCATGTCGATATGGGAGTGGTCAGACACGCAAACGGGTCCTGCGGTCCGGCACATCATGCACCCTGGTCATCAGGGTGCGGACGCCAATGACGGGTGGTTCCGGCGCTTCGACGGCGTACGGGCGGGGTGAGTCATCCCGCCGGTCATGTCGTGTGGACGGGAGAGCCATGTGGCCGGGAAGAACGACGGCGGCGACAAGACGGAGAAGCCGACACCCAAGCGGCTGGCCGATGCGCGCAAGAAGGGCGATGTCGCCAAATCGCGCGACGTCACCGCCACGGCGACGTTGTTCGTCTGGCTGATCGTGTTCGTCTTCGGCGCCGGCTTCGCGGGGACGCGGATCGCGACCCTTTTCGACCAGAGCTTCCAATTGATCGCGCGCGGCGACCAGCCGTTCGCGGTGGCCGCCGCCGGGCTGGGCGCGAGCGCGCTGTGGGCGCTCCTGGCGATCTGCGCCGTCGCGCTGATCCCGGCCGCGGTCGTTGGCGTGCTGACCGAATTCCTGCAGGCCGGCGGCGTCTTCACCACCGAGAAGCTGACGCCGAGCCTGGACAAGCTGAACCCCGTCGCGGGGATGAAGCGCATGTTCAGCATGGATAACGTCATCGAACTGGTGAAGACGATGGCCAAGGCGGCGCTGATTGTGATGGTCATCTGGCTGGTGCTGCGCGGATCGCTGGGCGAGATCGTCGAGCGGACCGGCCCGCTGCTCCAGCCCGCGGCGCAGACCGACGGGCGTGCCGCCGCGGCATCGGTGCTGGGCTTCACCGGATCGCTGGTGCGCCAGGCGCTGCTGTGGACCTTCGCGGTGTTCGTGATGGTCGCGGTGCTGGACCTCGCGTGGCAGAAGCACAGCTTCCTGAAGAAGATGCGGATGAGCCTGCGCGATATCCGGCAGGAGCATAAGGAAAACGAGGGCGACCCGCTCATCAAGGGCAATCGCCGCCAGTTGCACGAGGAATGGGCCAACCAGAATGCCGTCGGCGCGGCGCGCGGTGCCAACGTGCTGGTGGTCAACCCGACGCACATCGCGATCGCGATCGATTACGACGCGGACAGCGCGCCCGTGCCGGTCGTCGCCGCCAAGGGCGAAGGCCCGCTGGCGCAGGCGATGCGCGAGGCGGCGGAGGAGGCAGGGGTGCCGATCGTCCGCCACGTCGCGGTCGCGCGCAAGCTGTACGAGGATGCCGCGGTCGAGGACATCGTGCCGCGCGACATGTTCGAGGCGATCGCGCAGATCATCCTGTGGGCCAAAAAGGTCCGCGCGGGCGAGGCGCCGCAGCACCACGACCTGGGCGAACATCGGTGGGAGACGAACTGAGATGGATTCGGCGATCGGCACCGCGGTGACGGGCCTGTTCGGCATGGTGATCGCGCTCGCGATCGTGCTGGGCCTTGCCTATGTGTGCCTGCGTTTCCTGCGCCAGTGGCAGGATCGCGGGCTGGGCCGGCGGGAGGGCGAGCCCGATCGCCAGCTGCGGTTCGTCCGTGCGCTGGCGGTAGGGCAGCGCGAGCGGTTGATGCTGGTGGAGGCGGAGGGGGAATTGATGCTGATCGGCGTGTCCCCCGGATCGGTGACGCTGCTGCGCAACTGGGGTGACGGCGCGCCGCCGGTGCCCGTCGCGCCCGCGTTCCACCTGCGGTCCGACGGGCGTGAGGCGGGCGCATGACCGCGTCGCGCCTCACCGCCGAACGCCCGTTACCGCTGCGCGACCGGCTGCGCGCGATCGATGCCGACCGTGCCGACCGCCAGACGCGGCTGATCGGGGCGCTGAACGCGCGGCATTCGGGTGCGCTGACGCTGGCGGCGCGCGCCGCCTTCGCGCGCGACCGGCGCGCGGCGGGTGCGTGGATCGGGTTCGAGGCGGGCGGGCAGCGCGCCTATGTCGCGCCGCTGCTGGTCGAGGGGGAATTGGTGCGGCTGACCGGCGGGGACGGCGTTCCCGATCCCGCGCTGGCCGCGCGGCTGCTGCCGGCGATCGAGCCGTTGCTGGCGGCGCTGGAAACCGCGCTGGGCGAGGATCTGCGCCCGAGCGCGCTGGTGACCGAGGTGCCCGACGATCTCATCTTGCTGCGACTGGACGCATCGTGCGCGCGGCATACGATCCGCCACCGCCTGCTGATCGCGCTGGCCGGCGCGGGGGAGGTGGCCGCTGCGGCCTTGCCCGCCGCACCGCCGCCCGCGCTGGTCAACACGCTGCGCGCGCGCTGGCGCGCCACCATTCCGGCGCCCGCCATTCCGGCGGCGCGACGCGGTACGATCGGGCGCGGCGACCTGCTGCTGCTCGGTATCGGGCCGCTGGTCGCGCGCCTTTCCATCCCCGGCCGCGACACCGACGTCGCGGCGCGGCTTGAACCATCGAAGGGAAGCATGACGTTGCAGGAAGACCTCGTGCCCGCACCCGATACCGATCCATCGCCAGCCGCGGCGTCCGCGCCGCCGGAATGGGATTCGCTGTCGGTCCCGACCTGTATCGAGATCGACGGTGGGCTGCTGTCCGCCCAGGACGTCGCCGGCCTCGCGGCCGGCAGCGTGCTGCCGTTGCCGCAGACCGGCGGCACGCTGCGCGTGCGGGTCGTCGCTGGCGGCACGACGATCGGCAGCGGCGAACTGGTCGCGGTCGGCGAGGGGTTCGGCGTGCTGTTCGACCGGGTGGCCACCCGCGGCGAGGAGTAGTCCCCGATGGACCTGTCCACCTTTACGCCCGGCTCCGCGCTGGTCGTCGTCATCGCGCTGGCGATCGCGCCGTTCTTCGCGGTGATGGTGACCAGCTTCACCAAGATCGTCGTCGTGCTCAGCCTGTTGCGCAATGCGCTGGGGCTGCAGCAGGTGCCGCCGAACATCGTCCTCAACGGCCTGTCGCTGGTCCTGACGCTGTACGTGATGTACCCGGTGGGGCAGCAGATGCAGAATGCGATCGCGCAGAACAACGGCGGCGCGGCGGCGGTGTCGGCCCCGATGGTGCCGGGGCCGGGCGGCGCCCCGGTCGGCGGGGCAGGTTCGGGCGGCGTGCTGCAATCGACCAATTCGATGCTCAACGCGGTCGATGCCGGCAAGGAGCCGCTGCGCAACTTCCTGCTCAAGCACAGCTCCCCCACCGAGCGCGGCTTCTTCCTGAAGACCGCGCGCCGCGTCGGCGAACCGAACCGCGCCGCGGAAATGACCGAGCGCGACTTCATCGTCGTGATCCCGGCGTTCGTGGTGCGCGAACTGAGCCTGGCGTTCCAGGTTGGTTTCCTGATCTTCTTGCCGTTCCTGGTCATCGACCTGGTGATATCGAACATCCTGCTGGCGATGGGGATGATGATGCTGTCGCCCACGACCATCTCGCTGCCGTTCAAGCTGCTGCTGTTCGTGCTGGTCGACGGCTGGGTGAAGCTGGCCCACGGCCTTGTCCTGAGCTACGTGTGAGGGGGGCGGCGCGATGAACGGCGATTTCGTCAGCCTGACCAACGACGCGCTATGGCTGGTGCTGGTCCTGTCGGCGCCGCCGATCATCGTCGCGGCGGTCGCCGGGCTGATCGTGGCGGTGTTGCAGGCCGCGACGCAGGTGCAGGAACAGACGCTGCAATATACGGTCAAGTTCTTCGCGATTGTGCTGACCTTGTTCCTGACCGCGGCGCTGCTGGGCGGATCCTTGTACCGGTTCAGCGACCGGATCTTCACCAATTTTCCGGCGATGATCCAGCACTGACATGGGCGGCTGGGCCGATCAGCTGCTGCTGCTGGGCGTCGCGACCGCGCGGGTGGCGGCGACGTTCCTGCTGCTGCCGATGTTTTCCAGCGAGACGGTGCCCGCGCTGGTGCGCAATTCGATCTTCGTGTCTCTGGGCGTCGTCAGCCTGGCGTTGCAGCCGCCGCTCGACCCGTCGCTGCTGGGGCCGGGGCAATGGGCGACGATCATCCTGAAGGAGGTGTTCGTCGGCATCGTCATCGGTTTCTTCTTCGGGTCGGTGCTGTGGGCGCTGGAGGCGGCAGGCAACATCATCGACACCAAGGTCGGGGCGACGCTGGCGCAGGTGGTCGATCCGCTGTCCGGCCACCAGACGTCGCTGAACGGCGCGTTCCTGGGGCGGCTGGCGAGCGTGGTGTTCGTGGCGGGCGGTGGGCTGTCGCTGCTGCTGCGGGTGCTGATGGAAAGCTATGCGATCTGGCCGGTCGCCGCGCCGATGCCGGTGCTGACCGGATCGAGCCTGGCATTGTTCGAGGGCGAGTTCGGGCGGCTGATGGTGCTGGCGACATTGTTCGCCGCGCCGGTGCTGACGGTGCTGTTCCTGATCGACGCGGGGCTGGGACTGATGAACCGGTTCGCGCAGCAGCTGAACGTCTTCACCTTGTCGATGTCGATCAAGGCGTTCGCCGCATCGTTCGTGCTGCTGCTGCTGATCGGCAGCTACGTTACCGCGATCCTGCGCGATATGGCGAGCCGGCCCGGCGTGATCCACGGCATCCTGACCGGGCTGGCGACATGATCGCGACGGTAGAGGACGATCGCCTGGCCGCGATCGCCGAGTTGCTGCGCAAGGCCGACGCGCTGCCCGGCGCCGCGCCCGCGCCGGTCGCGCTGGGCGAGCATATGGTGGAGGCCGCGCGCGTCCCGCGCCGCCACCGCGAGGCATTGCTGCGGCTGACCCCGATGGAGCTGACGTGCGTGCGCTTCCTGGGCTGGGGCCGGTCGAACGCCGATATCGCGACGCTGCTGCTGATCTCCGACAATACCGTGCGGGTCCATCTGTCGAACGTCGCGCGCAAGCTGGAACTGGACGGGATGCGCGAGCTGGCGGCGCTGGCCGGGCTGCTGTTCTACCCGGCCGACTGAGCCGACTAATCGTTTCGACTAGCGCGGCTAGTCGTTCCGTGGAGTGCGGGGGCGGCGGGGGCCGCGTACATCGATCACCACGACGGCACGAACCGTCGGACGGATTGGGCGCCACGGCGGCGCGACGACGACAGGAGACGCAAGATGGGCTTTCTGGGTGGCATCGGTTCGATCGTGAATCCCCTCAACATCGCGGCACTGGGCATGGGCCCGGTGGGCATCGGCATGATGTTCGCCCGCCCGCTGGTGTCCGCGGTGGGGCAGCAGTTCATCCAGCAGCTGGGCGACAAGCTGGGCCTGCCGCAGGGCGTGGTCGACATGGCGCGTTCCAGCTTCGCGTTGCAGGCCGGTGATATCGGCGGCGCGGGCCGCAGCCTGGGCGACGTGGTGCAGGGCTTCGGCAGCCAGTTCGGCGCCAGCCCGTTCGAGGCGGGCGAGGTCGAGCGCAACCTGACCGACCTGATCGACCAGGCCACGACCGACCTGGCGCAGAGCCGCGAAGCGCGCGAGGCGCGTTCGGGCGGCGGGCGCAGCTGGCTGATGGCGCTGGCCGAGAACCTGGGCCGCGTCGCCGACAAGCTGGCGAACGAGATGGACCAGATGTCGCAGACGCTGGGCGATGGCGCGAACAAATCGTCGCAGAACCTGAAGTTCGCGGCCAAGTCGCAGGAATTCTCGCAGTTCTTCTCCTCGGCCAACACCGTCATCAAGACGCTGGGCGAAGCGCTTAGCCAGGGCGCGCGCAAGCAGTAAGCGACGCCGCGATCGATCGGGGGGGGCGGGGCGGCATCGCCCCGCCCCTTTCCCTCGTTGTCAGGGGAACCCTTTGCGCATCCGAAACGTCGCATTCGCGACATCCATCGCCATCTGGTCGGAGCAAGATGATGAACCGAACCTTGCTGTTTTCCCTGCTGACGATCGCCGGCACCGCCGCCGTCCCCGCTGCCGTGCGGGCGCAGGACGGCGCGGCGGTCGATATGACCGGCATGGGCATCTATGCGATGGAAGACAGCGTGATGGAGGCGGCGGGCCGGTCGGTTGCGCGACGCGGCCCCGGCGCGGCGGCTCCGGCGCGGGCGGTATCCCCCGCCGCCTTCGCCTATCGCCCGTCGCAGGAGGTACGGCGGCGCAATGTCGCCGGCTTCGTGAAGAAACTGACCGCCGCCAACCCGCAGGGCGCTGGGGAGGTGCGGCGGCTGGTCGAGGATCCGGCGCTGTTCGCCAAGATCGACCGTGCGCTGCGCGGCGTCGGCGGGCGTACGGACAATGCCGCCGATGCCTTCGCCAGTTACTGGATCGCCGCCTGGTATGCTGCGCACGGGCGCGACGATACGCCGGACGCGGCCACCTTTGCCGCGGTGCGCCGCCAGGCGGCCGAGGCACTGGGGGCGGTGCCGCAGCTCGCCGGGGCGGGCGACGCGGTGAAGCAGCAGGTCGCCGAGGCCAATCTGGTCCAGGCGGTGTTGATCGCCGCGACGATGGAAGGTGTCGGCCGCGATCCGGCGGCCCGCGGCCGGATCGCGGCGGCGGTCCGCAAGGGCGCGCGCGCATCCGGCCTCGACCTCGATGCGATCGCGCTGACCCGCAACGGCTTCGTACCGACCCGGCGTACGGGCGCCATCGACGAGCCCCCTGGCGGCGCGGGCGCGGGGGGCGGCCCGCTGCTGGGCGCGGGCGCGCTGGCCGCGGTGGCGGGGGGCGTCCTCTATTATCGCAACCGTGCGCGCGGATAGTCGCGCGCATCAGCAGGAGCTGTGACGATGACCGTATCGCCGGTGAACCGCCCGACCGTCGTGATCGACCTGACGGTGACCACGCCGTCGCAGGCGCGCAACGACGCCGCCGTCGCGATCCAGCATACCGCGGGCGACATCGCGCGCGAGCCGCTGACGCGACCGGGCGCGCTCGACGACCTGCTGGCACGCCCAGGTGCACTGGGCCGGTTTGGCGGATGACGGCGGCAGCGGTGCTTCGGATCGTCGCGCTAGCCGGTGTCGGGGCGTCCGGTGCGCTGTCGCGCCGGCAGGTTTCGGCGCAGGTCGTGGCGCCGCACGCTCACCCGTCCGCCTCCCTAGTCGCTTCGATTATGGCGGCGCGGCGGGGGCGGGGCTAGGTAGTCGTGACGATGACGGCGGGATGCGCCGTTCGAGGATAACCAAGAGATGACCGCGATCGACCGCCTTTCCCCGCTTGCCCCCGCCGCCGCGCTGGATTCGGCGCGCGGGACCACGGCCGTGGACGCGGCGAGCCGTGCGATCGGTGATATCGGCCAGCGCGTGCTCGCCTGGGTCGGGGCGGTCGGCGGGCAGGCGCCGGGCGCGGCGGCATGGGCCGCGCGCGCCGGGAATGACGCGGCAGGTTTCGTGCCCGATGCCGGCGTGCTGGCGCGGTGCGGCGATGTCTATGGCTTGAACGCGATCGCCGGCGAGCTCTCCGCGCGGTTCGGCGGTACGCCGACGCAGGAGGGCGACCTGCTGCGCGCGCTGGAGGGCGTGGCGCGCGGCGCGATGGTGCAGGCCGCGGGACTGTCGGGTGCGAGCGGAGAGCGACAGATCGCCGGCCTTTCCGCCGCGCTGGATGCCGCGCAGGGCGCGCCGGCGGGCGAGGGAATGGACGGCGTGATCGCGCGGATCGACGCCGCCGCCGCGACGCTGGGGCGCCAGAACGGCTTCTGATCCGCGCCTGGCGTGCGCCGCGGGAACCACGGGCGGCGTCGCACGATTTGGTTGCGTAACAATCGCCCGCTAGGATCACGCTTATGCTCCGAACGCTTGTCGCGGCCGCCAGTCTGACCGCGATCCTCACCACCCCCGCGACCGCGCAGCGCAAGCTGACCGTGATCAGCGCCGGCAGCGAACAGGCGCTGGCCGCGGGCAAGACGGTGCTGTCGCGCCCGTTCGGCGCGCAACTGGTCGACCGGCTGGCGGTGGTGGGCAGCTATCCGGCCGGTCCCACCACCTATCACCTGGTGCGCGGCGATGCGGCGGGGGCGTGCCCGTCGCGCTTCGTCGTCGTTGCCACTCGGGCAGGGGCGGCGCCTGCGATCAGCGAACCGTTCGGCACCTGCGCCGGCACCGCCCGCGCCACCGCACGGCGCGGCGGCTTTACCGTGACGATGCCGGCGACCGCGGCGGGCGGACCGACGGTGCGCTTTGCGTGGCAGGACGGGCGGATGCGGTTGATCGATGCGCGTCCCGCCGGACAGGCGAATGGCGGCGCGCCGGGGTTCGGGACGCGGCAGGCATCGACCTGCACCGCGCCGACCTCCGCCGATCCGGCGCTACAGGCGGCGGTGCTCGCCGATTTCGAGGATAGCTACCCCGACGAATTCCGCCGCGCGGCCACGCTGCGCAAGATCGACATCGCGCCGCAGGAACTGCGCGAGATGGTGGCGGGGCTGGCGTGCCTGTCGCGCTGGCCGGGCGCGGAAAGCGCGGTGTCCGAGGCGGCGACCCCGCTGTTCGCCAGCAAGCGCCACGGGCCGGCGGCATTCGAGGCGATCGACCAGATCGCGCGTGATCCGCTGTCCGACGTCAACCTGCGCGCGGCGGTTCGCGCGTTCGGCGCGGAGATGTTGTACCGCGTCGACCGGCGCGAGCCGCTCTGACCCCGATCGGCGCGGCGATCGCGGCGCGCGCCTATGCGCTGGCGCGCTGGCGCGCCGCGCGGTTGACGACGCGGGAGGCGGTGGAGGCGCATCGCGCGCGGGGTCTGCGGCGGCTGGGGCGGCACCTGCACCGGCACATCCCTTATTATCGGCACGTCGATCCGGCGCGGCCAGATAGCTGGCCGGTGATCGACAAGGCGGAACTGCTGGCGAATTTCGCCGCCATGAACCGCGCCGGCATCCCGCTGGACGCGGTGCGCGACGTGCTGGCCGCAGGGGAAAGCCGCATCGCCGGCCATGCGATCGGGCACAGTACCGGGACCAGCGGCAACCGCGGCTATTTCGTCGTCAGCGACGCCGAGCGCTATGTGTGGCTCGGCACGTTGCTGGCCAAAGCATTGCCCGACGCGCTGTGGCGACGGCATCGCGTGGCGCTGGCGCTGCCGGGCTTTTCGCGGCTGTACGGCGCGGCGGGGGGCGGCAGCCGGGTGATGCTGGGGCTGTTCGACCTGGGGGAGGGGCTGGACTGCTGGGCGGGGCGCTTCGCGACCTTCGCGCCCGATACGATCGTCGCCCCGCCCAAGGTGCTGCGCGAACTGGCGTTGCGCGGGCTGATCGCGCGCGGGACGACCGCGTTCAGCGCCGCCGAGGTGCTCGACCCCGTCGACGTGCCGGTGATCGAGGCGGCGACCGGGCGGCCGCTGCGCCAGATCTACATGGCGACCGAGGGGTTGCTGGGCGTATCGTGCGCGCACGGCACGCTGCATCTGGCGGAGGATGTGGTGGCGTTCGAATGGGAGGCGGCGGGCGGCGGGCTGGTGCAGCCGATCGTCACCGACATGACCCGGCGGGCGCAGGCGATGGTGCGCTATCGCATGAACGACCTGCTGCGGCTCGACCCGCGGGCGTGCGCATGCGGATCGGCGTTGCAGGCGGTGGCGGCGGTGGAGGGGCGATGCGACGACCTGTTCGTGCTGCCGGGCGCGGCGGGGTCGGTGACGGTGACACCGGACGTGTTGCGCAACGCGGTGATCGACGCCGACCGCCGTATCGACGATTTCCGCATCGTGCAGACCGGCGCGGCGGCGATCGCGGTGGCGATCCCGCCGGGCGCGGATGCGGCGGCGGTCGAGGCTGGACTGACGCGCGCGCTGGCGCGGATCGGCGCCCGCGCGGCGATCACGGTGACCCATGGTATCCCGCCGACCGACGCCACCAAGCTGCGCCGTGTCCGCCGCGACTGGCGCGGCGATCAGAGCAGCATGTCCGCCGTGTAGCGTTGCGGGGGCGGCGGCGTGCCGTTTGCGAAACCCCAGATCGCCGGGCCGAGGAAATCGAGCGGGCCGCGCGCATAATCGCCCTCGCGCGTCGCCTGTCGCGCCAGCACGCGGCGGTCCTGCTGCAGGATCGGCCAGTGGAAGGCGGTGAGCAGCCAGCGTTTCACCGCCGCCGGGACCATGTCGCGCGGGGTGGCGAAATGCGCATAGGGGCGCGTCACGCGCGCGCTTTCGGGAACGAACACGACCGCGATCGACAGCGTCGGGCCGTCGCGGCCGGTAAAGGCGACCTCCCCGATCGTCGGCGGGTGGAGGCGGCCGATGCTGGTCCAGCGATGCCCCTCCAGCAGGCGCGGCAGCAGCCCGGTGGCGCGCGCGTCCTCCATATAGCGGGCGTGTGCGCCGGTCGTGTCGACCGTCACCTCCACCCGCGCGGGACGGCGGCGGTGCGGCGCGCGGACCAGCCACGGGTGGACAAGGTGCGGGTGCGCGGGATCGAGATGGTTTTCCAGCGCATCCAGCACGCGCGCGGTCGAGGCGCGTGGCACCCACCAGAAGCGGTCGAGCGCCGGGTCGTCCATTACCGCGGGCAGGCGCGGGAAGGGGCCGTTCCCCAGCGTCGTCCACACCAGCCCGCCCGCCACGCGCACCGGCAGCGTGGCGGCCGCGACGTCGGGGACGGTGCGCGCGCCGGGCACCGCGCGGCATCGCCCGTCCGCCCCGAACGCCCAGCCGTGATAGGGGCAGACGATCGCGCCGCCGCGCACCCGCCCCGCCGACAGCGGCATCGCGCGGTGCGGGCAGCGATCGCGCATCACCACCGGCACGCCATCGGCGGCGAAAACGACCAGCGGTACGTCCATCAGCCGCCGCGCGAGCGGACGCGTGCTCAGCCGCGCGGCGACCGCGACCGGGTGCCAGCCGGCGGCGACGGCGGCCGGCCAGCCGCTCACCAGCCGTTGCGCCGCATCATCGGCACCGCGAATCGTTCAAGCGCGGCGGCGAGCGCGCGGATCGCCAGCGCGCGCGGTCGCGACAGGTGGGCGACATGCATGGCGTGATATTCGATCACCCCGCGCGCGCCGCGCAACCGCTTGAAATGCGCCGCGCCCGCCGATCCGTGCAGCCGCCAGCCGCGCTCCATCGCCATCGTCATGAACATCCAGGAGGCGATCCGGTAAAGGCCCGCGGCGGCCGGGAAGCCGCGATCATAGCCGACCACCGGCGGCGTCGCGACCCCGGCGCGGGCCATCAGCCCCGCCACTGCCAGCACGCGCCCGTCGCCCGCGCGCGCGACGCGATAGTCGATCGACCCGCCGGCCATGGTCGCGGCGACGAAGCGCGGCGTGAACACCGGATTGAGCGCGCTATACTTGTCGACATACAGCTGATGATACAGGTCCGCGATCCGCGCGGCATCGTCCGCTCGGGCGGTTTCGATCGTCAGCCCGCTGCGCGCCACCAGCCGCCGGTCGTTGGAAAAGGCGTTGCGCGGGCGCCAGTCGCGCGCGGGATCGTCGACCACCCACACCTGTCGCGACGGCACCATCACCCAGCCGTCGGCGCGCGCCGCCTGCGCCAGGGCGGGCGCGGACCAGTCGTCGACCGAGCGGATCGCCAGCACGTGATCGGGGAAGCGTTCGGTCAGGAACGCGCGGATCGCGGGCAGGTCGGCGCCGGCCCAGCTGCCGTGCAGGTTGGTCGACAAGAGCCAGTTGTCGACATTTACGAGGCGGTCGATCCGCGCCGCGCCCAGCAGCGCATCGACCCCGCCCAGCAGCGCGCGCCACGCCGCCGCGCCGCGCACGCGCATGATCGCCAGCTCGGCGCGCGCATAATCGACATAGGCGGCGCGCGGCGTGCAGACATAGCTGTCACCGCGCGCGCCATGGTTGATCGTCACCGGCAGGACGCGCCCGCCGC
>NZ_LSJO01000114.1:0-9644 GCF_001556735.1 Sphingomonas sp. CCH9-F2
GACGCCTTCGGCGCCTATGAATGGTCGACGCGCATCTCGCTGCGCGGGTTCAACCAGAACCAGCTGGGCTTCACGCTGGACGGTGTGCCGCTGGGCGACATGAGCTACGGCAACGTCAACGGCCTGCACATCAGCCGCGCGGCGATTTCGGAGAACCTCGCCAGCACCACGGTCGCGCAGGGCGCGGGCGCGCTGGGCACCGCATCGACCAGCAACCTGGGCGGCACGCTGCAGTTCGTCAGCCGTGCGCCGTCGAACGATGCCGATATCGTCGCGTCGGGCACCTATGGCAGCAACGACACGTGGCGCGCGTTCGTCCGCGCCGACACCGGCGATATCGCCGACGGGCTGAAGGGCTATCTCAGCTACGGCTTCCTCACCACCGACAAGTGGAAGGGCTATGGCGTGCAGCGCCAGCATCAGGCCAATGCCAAGCTGGTGAAGGACTTCGGCGACCGCGGCGCGATCACCGCGTTCCTGAACTTCTCCGACCGGCGCGAGAACGACTATCAGGATCTCAGCTACGACATCCTGCGTCGCCGCGGCTATTATGCCGACAATATCTCGAACGACTACCCGCTCGCGCTGCAGATCGGGCAGGTCTATCAGAACCAGGCCGCGCGCGCGGGCAATGCCAATGCCGTGCTGCCCTATCCGTCCGCCGGCCTCACCTTCCCGGCGGGTATCGGCACGGTCGACGACGCATATTATGATGCGGCCGGCGTGCGCCGCGATTGGCTGGGCGGGATCACCTTCGATGCGAAGCTGACCGACATGCTGTCGATCGTGTCGACCAGCTACGGGCACAAGAACAAGGGCCAGGGTTCGTGGATCACGCCCTATGTCGGTTCGCCGGCGGGTGTAGCGGACGGGAACGGCGGTACGCTGTCGGCCGCCTCGCCGCTGTCATTCCGCACCACCGAATACGCCATCCGCCGTGCCGGCAACCTGACCAGCGTGGCGCTCGACACGGGGGCGAACCGGCTGGAAGTGGGCGGCTGGTACGAAACCAACACCTTCGACCAGGCGCGCCGCTTCTACGGCATGACCAGCGCCGCGACGCCCAACCGCAACGTGCGCGATTTCCAGAACAATCCGTTCTTCACCCAGTGGAACGGCAAGTACGATACCGAGACGATCCAGTACCATGTCGCCGACACGCTGACGCTCGACCGGCTGACGCTGAGCGGCGGGTGGAAGGGTATGCAGGTCCGCAACCAGGCGACGCTGCGCACCGGGTCGCTGGTGTCGGGCCGCATCCAGTCGCGCGACTGGTTCCTGCCGCAGGTGGGCGCGGTGTTCCACCTGGGTGGCGGCGCCGAAGTGTTCGCCAGCTATACCGAGAACATGCGCGCCTTCGTCTCCTCGGCCACGACCGGGCCGTTCGCGACGACCCAGGCCGGGTTCGACGGCATCCGCAACACGCTGAAGCCGGAAACGTCGAAGACCGGCGAAGGCGGCGTTCGCCTGCGCAGCGGCGGGCTGCAGCTGTCGGCGGCAGGCTATTACATCCACTTCGCCGATCGCCTGCTGACCTTCTCCAACGGATCGGGCATCCAGGGCAATCCGCCGACGCTCAACAATGCCGGCGACGTCGAAAGCTATGGCGCGGAAGTGTCGGCCTTCTACCGCGTCATGCGTCCGCTGACGCTGTTCGCCAGCTATTCGTACAACAAGGCGACGTACCAGGACAACGTCGTCAACGCTGCGGGCACCATCCTGACCGCGACCAAGGGCAAGACCGTGGTCGACACGCCGGAGCATATGGCCAAGGGCGAGATCGTCTATGACGACAGCCGCGTGTTCGGCCGCGTCGGCGCGGACTATATGTCGAAGCGGTACTTCACCTACCTCAACGACCAGTCGGTCGACGGGCGCGTGCTGGTCGACGCCAGCATCGGTTTCCGCTTCGGCGACGGCTTCGGCTTCTTCCGCGGCTTCGCGATCGAGGGCAGCGTGACCAACCTGACCGACGAGCAGTATATCTCGACCGTCGGCACCAACGGCTACACCGCCAGCGGCGACAACCAGACGCTGCTGACCGGCGCGCCGCGCCAGTGGTTCGTGACACTGCGTCGCGGCTTCTAAGCTAACGATCGCGCGGGAGGGGGCGGCACCTGCCCCCTCCCGCCGACCGGATCACGGCTTGGCCGCGCGCTTCGCCGCCGCGCCGCCGTCGCCCAGATTGGCACGCGCCCAGCGCGCCTCGTCGATGACATAGTGGCGGATCGACTGCGCCTGCTCCGGCGTCATCACCCGCGCGAAGCTGACCATCCCGCGGTCCTTCAGCGCGCCGTCGATCAGAATCGACTTCCACGTCTCCGCGTCGGACAGCACGGGCGAGTTCTGCAGGTTCGGCAGCACCCCGCCGCCCATCGCGCTGGCGCCGTGGCACACCTGGCAGTAACGGCCGAACAGCAATTTGCCCTGCGCCACCTGCTCGGGCGGCGCCTTCTCATCGGGCAGCGGCACCGGCGCGGCGGGTGTCGCCCCCGGCGACGGCGGCAACACCGCCTTGCCGCCCAGCGCGAACACCAGCAGCCGCGGATTATTGGGCACGTCGCGCGCCTTGCCGATCGCATAGCCGATCGACAGCGGCAGCGCGCCGCCGCGCCCGGCCAGCACCGCGACATATTGCTTGCCCTTGACCATATAGGTCGCCGCGCCCGCCATGATCCCGGTGCCCGCCGGGAAAGCGAATAGCTGCTTGCCGGTATCGGCGGCATAGGCACGGAATTCGCCCAGCGACGTGCCTTGGAACACCAGATTGCCCGCGGTCGCCATCGTCCCGCCGTTCCATGACGTCGGGTAATCGACCTTCCACCGCGGCTTGTTGGCGACCGGATCCCACGCCACCAGCGATCCGGTGGCGCTGGCGATCGCGCCCTTCACCGCGGCGGCATCGCGCGGGTACATGGCATTGCCCAGGTCCTGCCCGACGTTGAACCCGATGGGCTTGCGCTGGTCGAGCGGCGAAGACGGGTTGAGATAGGCCGCGCCCACCGTCTGAGCGGGGATGTACGCCAGCCCGGTCTGCGGCGAAAAGGCCATGGGCTGCCAGTTGTGCGCCGCGATCGCCGAAGGCACCGCCAGGAACGGCTTGCCGGTGCGATAGTAACGCGACGCCGGATTCTCGATCGGACGCCCGGTCTTCAGATCGTATCCGCTTGCCCAGTTGACGCCGGGAATGAACTGCCCGGCGTTGATGAGCCGCCCGTTGGTGCGATCGACGACATAGAAGAAGCCGTTCTTCGGCGCCTGCATCAGCACCTTGCGCGGCTGCCCCCCGATCGTCAGCGTCGCCAGCACGATCGGCTGGGTGGCGGTGAAGTCCCAGGTTTCGGCCGGTGTCTCCTGATAATGCCACAGATATTGCCCGGTTTCGGGCTTCAGCGCGACGATTGACGACAGGAACAGATTGTCCCCCTGTCCTTCACTGCGCAGCCCGTGGTTCCAAGGGCTGCCGTTGCCGACGCCCAGGTACAGCTGGTCCAGCTCCGCATCGTAGACGATCGAATCCCACACCGTCCCGCCGCCGCCGGACTGTTTCCACTGGCCGTTGGCAGACCAGGTCGGCGCCACCTTCGCCATCGCCGCGTCGGATGCGGCGCCGTCCTTCGCCCCGGTGGGGTTGGGGACAGTGTAGAAGCGCCATTTCTGCGCGCCCGTCGCCACGTCATAGGCGGTGACATAGCCGCGCACGCCGAACTCCGCGCCGCCATTGCCGATCAGCACCATGTCCTTCACCACGCGCGGCGCGCCGGTGATCGTATAGGGCTTGCCGTTGTCGGTGGTCTGCACCGACCAATTGGGGGTGCCGGTTTCGGCGTTGAGCGCGATCAGCCGCCCATCCAGCGTGCCGACGAACAACTGCCCCTTCCACGCCGCAACGCCGCGATTGACGACGTCGCAGCACGCCTGCACGCCCTTCTGCGGATCGACCTTCGGGTCATATTCCCACAATTTCGCGCCGGTGGCCGCGTCATAGGCAAACACCTTCGACCACGGGCCGGTGACGAACAGCTTGCCGTCGACGACCACCGGGGTCGCCTCCTGCCCGCGCGCATCGGGCATATCGGCATACCACGCCAGCCCCAGCTGGCCGACATTGCCGGCGTTGACCTGCTTCAGCGGGGAAAAGCGCTGTTCCTGGTAATTGAACCCGGTCATCGCCCAGTCGCTGCCGTCGCCGCCGGTGGTCAGCAGCGCGGCATCCACCTTCCCCACGCCGCTGGTCGCGGCGGCGGCCGGCGCCCCGGCCTCTCGCTGGCCGCTGCCGCAGCCCGCCAGGATCGTCATGGCCAGCAGCGGCCCCACGCATCTGCGCATCCTCATCCTCTCCCCATGCGCCGTCGTTGCGGTCGCCTGATGAGACTGACTTAGATCGCTGGCGAAGGGAAGGGCTTTGGGAGCCCCATGCGCTAGTATCTCCCGCCGCGGCGATGATAGACCTGCGGCCATGGCGCACGGTCATCATCATCACGGGCACTCCCATGGACACGGACACGGGCACGGGCATTCGCACGGCCACGACCACGCGCATCATGCCCCGCCCGAACGCTGGGACCGCGCCTTCGCGATCGGCATCGCGCTCAACCTGGTCTATGTCGTGGCAGAGGGGGTGGCCGGCTTCGTGCTGGGATCGGTCGCGCTGCTGGCCGACGCGGGGCACAACCTGTCCGACGTGCTGGGGCTGGCAATCGCCTGGGGCGGTGCGGCGCTGGCGCGCAGCGCGCCGTCGAAGCGGTTCACGTACGGGCTGAAGGGATCGACGATCCTGGCGGCGCTGGCCAATGCGCTGCTGCTGCTCGTGGCGATCGGCGCGATCGCGATGGAGGCGATCCAGCGGCTGGGCGATCCCGCGCCGGTACGGGGGCTGGACGTCGCGCTGGTCGCGGGCCTCGGCATCGCGGTCAACGCCGTCACCGCGTGGCTGTTCGCGCGCGGACGCAAGGGCGACGTCAACATCCGCGGGGCGTATCTGCACATGCTGTCCGACGCGGTGGTCTCTGCCGGAGTGGTCGCAGCGGGCATCGCGATCTGGGCGACCGGGGCGGCATGGCTGGACCCGATGGTCAGCCTGGTGATCGCGGCGCTGATCTTCTGGCAGACCTGGGGGCTGCTGCGCGAAACGGTGGAGATGGCGCTGGCGGCGGTGCCGCGCGGCATCGACTATGACGGCGTGCACGACGCGCTGGCGGCGCTGCCGGGTGTTACCGCCGTCCATGATCTGCACATCTGGCCGATGTCAACGACCGAGCCGGGGATGACCGCGCACCTGCTGATCCCAGGCGGGCATCCGGGCGATGCGTTCCTGGGCGAAACGCAGGAAATGCTCCACCGCCGCTTCGGCATCGGCCATGCCACGATCCAGATCGAGACCGGCGATCATGACGCCGACTGCAAGCTGGCCGATCCGGCGCGGGTATAACCGCGCCCGGTCAGTAGGCGCGGGCGACCGCGAACTCCACCGCCTCGACCATCGCATCCTTCGCCGCGCCGTCTTCGAACGCCGCCAGCGCGTCGATCGCCTGCTGCCCGTAGTGGCGCGCGCGCGCGAACGTGTCCTCGACCGCGCGGGTGCGGCGGACCAGATCGACGGCGTGCGCGAAATCGGTATCGCCCGACCGGCGCCCCTCCACCGCATCGCGCCAGAACAGGCGGTCCTCTTCGTCGCCGCGGGCATAGGCCAGGATCACCGGCAGCGTCATCTTGCCTTCGCGGAAATCGTCGCCGGCATCCTTGCCCATCGTGCCCGCGTCGCTGGTATAGTCGATCGCATCGTCGACCAGCTGGAACGCCACGCCGAGGTTGCGGCCATAGGCGTCGAGCGGCGCCTCGTCCGCGGGACGGTCCGCCACCACCGCCGCGACCCGGCACGCCGCCGCGAACAGCGCCGCGGTCTTCGCGCCGATGATGTCGAGATAGCGTTCCTCGGCCAAATCGACGCGCCGGACGGCGGTCAGCTGGTTCACCTCGCCCTCCGCGATCACCGCCGAGGCGTTCGACAATATCTCCAGCGCGCGCAGGCTGCCACCCTCGACCATCAGCTCGAACGAGCGCGAGAACAGGAAATCGCCGACCAGCACGCTGGCGGGATTGCCCCAGATGATGTTGGCGGTACGCCGCCCGCGGCGCAGGTCCGATCCGTCGACGACATCGTCGTGGAGCAGGGTGGCGGTATGGATGAATTCCACCGCCGCGGCGAGCAGGTGGTGGCGATCGCCGTCATAGCCCAGCAGCCGCGCGCTGGCGAGCGTCAGCATCGGGCGCAGCCGCTTTCCCCCGCCGGCAATCAGGTGCCCCGCCAGTTCGGGAATCAGCGGGATCTCGGACCGCATCCGGTCCACGATCACGTCATTGACCGAATCCATGTCGCGCGCGACCAACCCGATCATCGGGTCGAGCGAGGGCGCGTGGCCGGCGAAGCGGTGAAGGGTGACGCTCATCTGCCCTGCCCTTACGGTCGAGGCGGCGCGCAAGGCAAGCGCGGGCTTGCCCATCTCCGCCGGTCGCCGCATGGAAGCGCCCGTTGACCGATGACGGGGAAGAGGCGCGGATGACGGACGAGGTGCTGAAACGGTACCGCAAGAGCATCGACAATATCGATGCCGCGCTGGTGTGCCTGCTGGCGGAACGGTTCAAGGTGACGCAGGCGGTTGGCGCGTACAAGGCGACCGCCAACCTGCCCCCCGCAGATCCGGGGCGTGAGGAAGCACAGATCGCCCGGCTGCGCGCACTGAGCGAGGAAGCCGAGCTGGACCCGGAATTCTCCGAGAAATTCCTGCGCTTCATTATCGACGAGGTGATTCGCCACCACGAAGCGGCGGCGCGGGGATAGCGCCCGGTCGTTCGGTGGTCTGGCGGACATTGGTGCCCTACCCACGTCTTCAGACCTCTGCGCGATTCGCTCGGCCCGCCTTGCAATACGCGTCACCCCGGACCTGTTCCGGGGTCCACCGATCCGCAATATCATAACCTTATGGGTTTGCGGCACAGTGGATGCCGGACAGGTCCGGCATGACGGCTCAAGGCGTCAGCGACGCCCCCTACCGCGGCAGGCGTGCGATCACCGCGTCATACTCGCGCATCGTCTCCTCGAAGATCTGCGCGACCGGCGTGACCGAATCGATCCGCCCCGCGACCTGCCCGGTCAGCGCGACGCCAGCCTCCAAGTCGCCGCCGAAATAGACCGCCTGCGTGTCCGCGAACTCAGCGAAGATGCCGCCGGGGGCACCCTCCTTCTCGATCCGCGTCGTGCGCTCGGTGCGCAGCGCGCGCAGGGCCGGGCCGGGCCCGGCGCGGTTCAGGAACACCGTGTCGGTCGCGTCGGCGGACAGGATCGCCTGTTTCCAATTGTCGTGCACCGGGCATTCGGTGGCGGTCAGCATCCGCGTGCCCATCACCACGCCCTCCGCGCCCAGCGCGAAGGCAGCGGCCATGCTGCGCCCGTCGACGATCCCGCCGGCCGCGACCACCGGCACGTCGACCGCGGCGACCACCTGCGGCACCAGCACCATCGTCGACACGTCCTTGGCGTTCTTGAACCCGCCGCCCTCGCCGCCCTCCACGATCAGCCCGTCGACGCCCGCCTCGACCGCGCGCAGCGCACCCGCCAGGTTGGGGACGACGTGGAAGACGGTCAGTCCCGCATCCTTGAGCATCGCGGTATATTTCATCGGATCGCCGGCGGAGGTGGTGACGAACCGCACCCCCTGGTCGATCACGAACTGCACGATCGACGGATCGCGCACGAACGCCTGCGCCACGTTCACCCCGAACGGCTTGTCGGTCAGCGCGCGCATCCTGACGATCTCGGCGCGCACCGCGTCCAGTTCTCCGGACGATGTCTCAATGATCCCCATCCCCCCCGCGTTCGACACCGCGGAGGACAGCTGCGACCGGGCGATCCAGCCCATCGCCGCCTGGATGATCGGCTTTTCGATGCCCAGCATCTCGGTCACGCGCGTCTTCATGCGAACAGCTCCTTCAGGAAATCGCGCATCGCCTGCCAGCTGCGGCGGTCGGCGCGCGGTTCATAGGCGACACCGGGCATCGTCGAATCGCGACGGCTTTCGTC
Organism: Sphingomonas sp. CCH9-F2; assembly: GCF_001556735.1. NCBI lineage: Bacteria > Pseudomonadati > Pseudomonadota > Alphaproteobacteria > Sphingomonadales > Sphingomonadaceae > Sphingomonas > Sphingomonas sp. CCH9-F2. Next base: position 8,081 of record NZ_LSJO01000114.1, read on the forward strand.
GGTGAAGGCGTGCCCGGCATGGCCATAGGCGTGCAGCTGCCAGTCGGCGCGCGCCGCGGTCAGCTCCTGTGCCAGCGCCACCGTCACCTCGGGCGGGCCGAGCGGATCGTCCCAGCCGTGACAGACCAGCAGCTTCATCGCGATCGGATCGACACTGGCATAGTCCGGCCGGTCGTAGACACCGTGGAAGCTGACGCCGCCCAGCGTGTCCAGCCCGGCGCGCGCCATGTCGAGCACGCACTTGCCGCCGAAGCAGAAACCGACCGCCGCGGTCTTGCCGGCATCGACCTCCCCCTGCGCCTTCAGCGTGGCGAGGCTGGCGGCCAGCCGGTCGCGCAGCAGCGCGCGGTCGGCGTTCAGCTCGTTCATGTAGCGCGCCATGTCCGGCCCCGGCTGCGCGCGCCGCCCCTGGCCGAACACGTCGCAGGCCAGCGCGGCATAGCCGAGCGCGGCGAGATCCTCGGCCTTGCGATTGTCGGCTTCCTTCTGCCCCAGGACGTTGGGGATCACCAGGATGCCGGGTCGCGGCGCGCCGTCGGCGTCGTCCCAGGCGAACACGCCCTCGAACGGGCCGCCCGGCCCGTCATATACGATCGTGCGGCGCTGTACCGTCACTTGTCCTCTCCCGCCCGCCTGCGCGGCTTGTCTGCGCGTGCTCTTTCGCTAGACGGGGCGGCGAAGGGGGGCAAGCGAATGCAGGTACGTATCGACGATCCGCATAACCCCGCAGTGGCGCCGCTGCTGGCGCAGCACGTCGCGGACCAGCATGGCAATACGCCGGCCGGCTTCGCCTTCGCGCTGGGTGCGGAGGGTCTTTCCGCGCCCGACGTCACCTTCTTCTCGGTCTGGGACAGTGGGACGCTGGCCGGGATCGGCGCGCTGAAACAGCTCGACGCCGCCAGCGGTGAGGTAAAGTCGATGCGCAGCACCGCCGCCGCGCGCGGGCGCGGCGCGGGCCATGCCGCGCTCACCCACATCATCGCCACCGCCCGCGCGCGCGGCTACACGCGCCTGTTCCTCGAAACCGGCACCACACCCGCCTATGACGCGGCGCTGGCGCTGTACCGGCGCGCCGGCTTCGTTTCCTGCGCACCGTTCGGCGATTACGCCGCCAGCCCGCACAACCAGTTCTTCACGCTCGACCTAGGGGAAAATTGATGCCCACGCTCGTCCTGATCCGCCACGGCCAGTCCGCCTGGAACCTCGAAAACCGCTTCACCGGCTGGTGGGACGTCGACGTCACCGAGAAGGGCGCGGCCGAGGCACGTGCCGCGGGCGAGCTGATGGCGGCGAAGGGGCTGGACTTCGACCAGACCTTCACCAGCCTGCAGACGCGAGCGATCAAGACGCTGAACCTTGCGCTGGAGGCGATGGGGCGGCTGTGGCTGCCGGTCGAGAAGGACTGGCGCCTCAACGAACGGCACTACGGCGGACTGACCGGGCTGGACAAGGCGCAGACCGCGGCGAAGCATGGCGACGAACAGGTGCACATCTGGCGCCGCAGCTTCGACGTGCCGCCGCCCCCGATCGAGGCGGGCAGCGAGTTCGACCTGTCGGGCGACCG
>NZ_LSJO01000115.1:0-345 GCF_001556735.1 Sphingomonas sp. CCH9-F2
ACCACATCATCGCACAGCTACGCTGGTGCGGAGGTCGTCCACGACATCACGTCAGAAGCAGTTTTCGGAAGAGCAGATCATCGGCATCCTGAAGGAGGCCGAGGCGGGTGCGGTGGTGACGGAGTTGTGCCGCAAGCACGGGATGTCGAGCGCGACCTACTATGCGTGGAAGGCGAAGTTCGGCAGCCTGGAGGTGTCCGACGCAAAGCGCCTGCGGTCGCTCGAAGAGGAGAACGCCCGGCTCAAGCGGTTGCTGGCGGACACGATGCTCGACAACGCGGGGTTGAAAGACCTGTTGTCAAAAAAGTGGTGACGCCCGCCGCGAAGCGGCAAGCGGTCGCGCAT
>NZ_LSJO01000116.1:0-884 GCF_001556735.1 Sphingomonas sp. CCH9-F2
GGGCGATCGTCGACCACCCTCACCCGATAGCCCAGCCCGGCGGCCAGCGCGGCGAGATCGGGCGCGGGAGCCGGGACGGCGAGGGGCAGTGAGGCGAGCAGCGACGCGATCAACGGCATCCCGGTCCTTCCGATGCGGATAGTGCGCGGGTCGTGATGCCCGTCGGACCGAATGGTGTCACGACACGTCCCGATGCACAATACCAAAATATGACGTTAGAAACGTACAGACACACTCAGGTAACATTTGGGCTTGCATCGCGTGCCGGAACGGTGCTTTCTTACCCACATCAGTTGTTTCGCGACCGTGAATCGAACGCGGCGGGGACCAGTCGATAATACCAAACAATTACATTTGCATTGGGGGCCGGTGATGTTCATCAAGGGGATACTGTCATCCGTCAGCATGATGGCACTGGCCACATCGGCCACCGCGCGGGCGCAGGATGCGCCACCGCCCGCCGTTGCCCCCGAGCAGCTGCAGGGTGAGGTCGGCGCCGCGCAGCTGCGCAGCGGCGCGCAGGAGGATGGCAACGACATCGTCGTCACCGGCATCCGCGCCTCGATCCAGGCGTCGCTGGACCAGAAGCGCAAGTCTGACATGGTGTCCGAGGTCATCACCGCGCAGGATATCGGCAAGTTTCCCGACAAGAACGTCGCCGATTCGCTCGGCCGGCTGACCGGCGTCAACGTCGTCACCGGTTCGTCGGCGGGCGGCGGGTTCGGTGAAAACCAGTCGGTGTCGATCCGCGGCACCGACCCGGAACTGAATCTGACGCTGCTCGACGGGCACAGCCTGGCGACCGGCGACTGGTTCGTGCTGGACCAGGCGAACGGCGGGCGCAGCTTCAACTTCAGCATGTTCCCGTCGGAGATCGTCGGCAG
>NZ_LSJO01000117.1:0-28717 GCF_001556735.1 Sphingomonas sp. CCH9-F2
ATCCCGAACTGGATCCGCCGCTGACATAGGCAAGATTGCTGGCATTGCGCGGGATACCATAGGGCGAGCGCGTGCCGACCAGCCCGGTCGCGAACTGGTCGAGATTGGTTTTCCCCAGCAGCAGCGCACCGGCTGCGATCAGCCGTTCCACCACCGTCGCCGACCGCTCGGCACGATAGGCGAAGGCGGGGCAGGCGGCGGTCGTTTCCATCCCCGCGACGTCGATATTGTCCTTCACCGCAAAGGGCACACCCGCCAGAGGCAGCACCTCGCCCGCGGCAACCCGCGCGTCGACCGCGCGCGCCGCCGCGATCAGCGCCTCGGGGGCGACGCGGGCGATCCACACCTGCGGCTGGATCGCGTCATAGGCGGCGATCCGGTCCAGCGCGGCCTGCGCCACCGCGACCGCGCTGGTGCGGCCGGCGGCGACGTCCGCCGCGATGGCGGTGGCGCTCAGCCGCGCGTTCATGCGTGCGCCTTCAGCGCCAGCATCGGCGATCCGGGCTGGAGCGGCTGGCGTTCCTCGATATAGAGCGCGGCGATCGTGCCCGCGGCGGGGCTTTCGACCGGGCATTCCATCTTCATCGCCTCGATCACCGCGATCGTGTCGCCCGCCTCGACCGCGTCACCCGCCGCGACCAGCAGCTTCCACACGCTGCCGCCGAACGGCGACTCGATCACGTCGGCGCCCGCCGGCACCTCGATCGCGGCGGGGGGAGGCGCGTCCTCCTCGGTCAGGGTGGCGACGCGGTCGAACTCGCCGCGGCGCTGCCAGTCGGCGCGCTCGGCGTCGAAGGCCGCCTGCCGCCGTGCCTCGAATGCGGCGATATCCTCGGCATTGTCAGCCAGGAAGGCGCGATAATCCGCCAGCCGGAACTCCGACGGCTCGATGCGCAACGCGCGCCGCCCACTGGGGAAGTCGCGGCGCCACTCCACCAGCTCCTCGGCGCTGACCGGGTAGAAGCGGATCTGGTCGAAGAAGCGCAGCAGCCATGGCTTTCCGTCGACGAACGAGTCGGTCTGGCGATAGGTGTTCCACACCTGCAACGTCCGGCCGAACAGCTGGTAGCCGCCCGGGCCCTCCATACCGTAGATGCACATATACGCGCCGCCGATCCCGACGACGTTGGGCGGCGTCCAGGTTCGCGCCGGATTGTACTTGGTCGTTACCAGCCGGTGGCGCGGGTCGATCGGCGTGGCGACCGGCGCGCCGAGATAGACGTCCCCCAGCCCCATGACGAGGTAATTGGCCTCGAAGATCAGATTTTCGACCGCGGCGACATCGGGCAGGCCGTTGATGCGGCGGATGAACTCGATGTTGTCGGGGCACCACGGTGCATCGTCGCGCACCGCGCCGATATATTTCTGGATCGTCTCGATCGTGGCGGGGTCGCGCCAGCTGAGCGGCAGGTGCACGATCCGCGACGGAATGGTGACATCCTCCAGATCGCCCAGCCGGTCCTCCGCGGCGATCAGCAGCGCCAGCGCCGCGCGCTGATCGAGCTGCCGCCCGTCGAGGTGCAGCTGGAGCGAGCGGATCCCCGGTACGATATCGACGATCCCCGGCACCGCCATCCGCTCCAGCTCGGTCATCAGCGCATGGACGCGGATACGCAGTTCCAGGTCGAGGACGATCGGGCCATATTCGACCAGGATGTTGCGGTCGCCCTGCTGGCGATAGACGGTGCGCGGGCGCCCCTTGCCGGCGGGCAGTTCCGCCAGCACCGGGGACAGCGTCGCGATCGGGCGCGCGGGGCCGGCATTGGAGGGCCTGCCCTGTTCGACCAGCCGGCGTTGCAGCGTGTCGGCCATCGTCGCATCGTCGATGTTGACCGGCACGAAGCGCACGCGGTCGCCCGGCACCAGTTGCCCCACTTTCCAACGGTCTGCGGCGATGATGACGAAGGGGCACACGAATCCGCCCAGCGACGGGCCGTCGGGGCCGAGGATGATCGGCATGTCGCCGGTGAAGTCCACCGCGCCGATCGCATAGGGATTGTCGTGGATATTTGACGGGTGCAGCCCCGCCTCACCACCGTCGGGGCGCGCCCAGTGCGGCTTGGGGCCGATCAGGCGCACGCCGGTGCGGTTGCTGTTGTAATGCACCTGCCATTCGGCATCGACGATCGTCGCAATATCGTCGTCGGTGAAGAAATCGGGCGCGCCGTGCGGGCCGTACAGGACGCGCACGGTCCATTCGTTCGACAGCGCCGGCAGCGCCACCGTGTCCAGCGGCACCTCGGTAGGCGTATCGCCCAGGTGCAGCGTGTCCCCGGCGAGCAGCCGGCGGGCGGCATGGCCGCCGAACTGTCCCAGCTCGAACGTCGCGCAGCTGCCCAGATAGGGGGCGATGTCGAACCCGCCGGCGACCAGGATATAGCCGCGCATCCCGCCGCCACGCGCCCGGCCCAGCGCCAGCGTCTGACCCGCCGCCACGTCGATCGCGACGCCCAGCGGGACCGCGATCCCGTCCAGCGTCGCGCCGAAATCGGCGCCGGTCAGGCAGATGCGCGCAGGGGCGGTGAAGGCCAGCGTCGGGCCGGTCATCGTCACTTCCAGCCCGGCGGTCCCCTCCGCATTGCCGAGCAGGCGGTTGCCGAGCCGGAACGACTGGTCGTCCATCGGCCCCGACGGCGGCACGCCGACCGCCCACATCGCCTGACGACCGGGCCAGTCCTGGATCGTCGTCGCGGTGCCGCCGCTGACGACGCGGATCGCGCGCGGGCGATAGTCGATCGTGTCGAGCGCGCGGGTCGATACCTCGCCGCTGGTGAAGGCGTCGGCGCGCACCACCTCGCGAAGCCAACGCAGGTTGGTTTCGATCCCGTCGATCCGCGTCGCCGCCAGCGCGGCCTGCATTGCCGCGACCGCCGCGTCGCGATCGTCGGCATGGACGATCAGTTTGGCCAGCATCGGGTCGTACCATGCGCTGACGGTGCTGCCCGCCATGCACCACGTCTCCACCCGCGCATCGGCGGGGAAGGCGACGTGGGTCAGCGTGCCGGAGGTCGGCCGGTAGTCGAGCGCGGGATCCTCGGCATACAGGCGCACCTGAACCGAATGGCCGCGCGGCGCGCCAAGCGGGGTGTCGAGGAAGGCGAAGTCGCCCGCGGCGCCGCGGATCATCCATTCGACCAGGTCGACGCCCATCACCTCCTCGGTGACGCCATGCTCGACCTGGAGGCGGGTGTTCATCTCCAGGAAGAAGAACTCCTCCCGTTCGGCATCGTACAGGAATTCGACGGTGCCCGCGGAGCGGTAATTCGCCGCCTGCGCCAGCCGCACTGCCGCCTCGATCAGCGCGCTGCGCACCGCGGCGGGGAGCAGCGGGGCGGGGGCTTCCTCCACCACCTTCTGGTTGCGGCGTTGAAGCGAACAGTCGCGCTCGCCCAGCGCGACGACGCGGCCGGCGCCGTCGCCGAATACCTGCACCTCGATATGCCGCGCGCGGCGGATGTAGCGTTCCAGGAACACGCCCGCGTCGCCGAAGCTGCCCAGCCCCTGGCGCGCGACCGCGGCGAAGCCATCGCGCACCGCCGCCTCATCCTCGCACACGCGCATGCCGATGCCGCCGCCGCCCGCGGTCGCCTTCAGCATCACCGGGAAGCCGATGGTGCTCGCCGCCGCGACGGCTTCTTCCTCGTCGGTCAGCAGATCGGTGCCCGGCGCCAGCGGTACGCCATGCGCGGCGGCCAGCGCCCGCGCGCTATGCTTCAGTCCGAAGGTGCGGATATTGTCGGAGGTGGGGCCGATGAACACGATCCCGGCCGCCGCGCACGCCTCCGCGAAATCGACATTCTCCGCCAGGAAGCCATAGCCGGGATGGATCGCATCCGCGCCGGTGCGGCGCGCCGCATCGAGGATCGCGGCAACGTTGAGGTAGCTGTCCGCCGCGCGCGCCGCGCCGATGCACACCGCCTCGTCCGCCTCGGCAACGTGGAGCGAGCCTTCGTCCGCCTCGGAATAGACCGCGACCGAGCGCAGCCCCATGCGGCGCAGCGTGCGGATGATGCGGGTGGCGATCGCGCCGCGATTGGCGATCAGGACGGTCGTCACGCTCATGCCGCGGCCGCCACGATCATGCGCACGGGCGTCGGATTGAAGGCGTTGCACGGGTTGTTGATCTGCGGACAGTTGGACACGACGACGATCACGTCCATCTCCGCGCGCAGGTCCACCGTCAGCCCGGGCGCGGAAATGCCGTCGACGATCCCCAGTGCGCCGTCGGCCTCGACCGGCACGTTCATGAAGAAGTTGATGTTCGACACGATGTCGCGCTTGCCGCGGCCCTCGATCAGGTTCGCCTCCAGGAAATTCTCGACGCAGGCGTGCTGCGCCTTGGTATGATGGCCGTAGCGCAGGGTATTGGATTCGCACGAACAGGCGCCGCCGATCGTGTCGTGATATTCGACCGCGCTGGCCGCGATCGTCATCATCGCGCGCCCTTCGTTCGAGTGTAGTACCGTGCCCTCGCGCAGGAACAGGTTGCCCTGCGCCGCGATCGTGTCCTGCGCGCTATAGCGTTCCGCGTCGTCGGCCGCGGCGTATAGCAGGAAGTCGACCGCCTGGTTGCCCTCCAGGTCGACGATGCGCAGCGTCTGGCCGGCGGCGACATGGTGCAGCCAGGGCGCGCGGGCGGGGACGACAACGTCGTGGACGACGGGGCCGGGCAGGCCCGACAGATACGGATCGGCGCTCATGCGACCAATAGTCCCTTTCACCGGCGGAAATAGTCTTCGACGTTGCGGAAGGCGCGCAGGCCCTCCGGCGTCGCAATGCGGATGGCGTCATCCTCGGGCGTGACCGGCCCGCGCCACGCGGTGGCGCGCAGCGGCGTGACCGTCCACGCCGGTCGCGGGTCCAGGACATGCGGACAGTTGGCGACGACCAGGATCACGTCCATCTCGGCGCGCAGCACCACGCTGCGCCCGGGCGCGAACGGGCCGGTCACCGGCGTCACCGTGCCGTCGGCCTCGATCCGCGTGCCCTTGAACAGCGTCACGCAGGGATGGACGTCACGCCGCCCCAGCCCGTGCTTGGCGACGCCCAGCAGGAAGCGGTCGCGCGCATTGGGGTGCGGGCCGCTGTTGGCGCCATTGCCGTAGCGCGCCGCGTTGCTGGTCGGGGTGGACGGCCCGCAGAAGGTGTCGTGCGTGCCGGCGTCGTCCGCCTCGATGCTCATCAGCACCCGGCCCATGTCGGACAGCAGCAGCTTGCCCTGTTCCAGATAGGCGTTCCACTGCACCTTCACCGTATCGGCGACGTTCAGCCGCTCGGTCGGCATGTCGGCATTGAACAGCTGCAACGATGCGCAGGCGTCGCCGCGCAGGTCGATCAGCCGCACCCGTGACCCGCGCGACAGGCGGCGCGTGGCATAGCCGCCGGCGGCGATCGTCTCTTCCCAGACCAGATCGGCGGGGTCGACGCCGGCCGGCAGGTCGTCGGCGACCGGCGGCAGCATCGGCATCGCCTCCACGACGGTACCGGCCATCGACCGCGCATGATCGCGCGCGGCATTCGGATCGGCGAGCGGCGCGGTCATGCGGCGGCTCCCGTCAGCGGCGCGGCGGCGTCGTCCTGTTCGTGGAGCGGCGGCAGCAGCGAGGTGGTGGTGACGAGCTGGAGCTGCTGAACGCCGCGCACCCGGCGCAGCGCGTCGCACAGCGACTTCAGCCGCACCGCCGGCCCCTGCACCAGCAGCACTTCCAGCGACTGGTCGTCCTCCAGGAAGACGTGCTGCGAGGAGATCACTTCCTTGAGGTAATCGGCCTGCATCTGCGCCAGCTGGTGGCGCACGCGGCCGCGGTCGCCGCGATAGACCAGCGTGACGGTGCCCGCGAGCATCTTGTCGGGACGGGTGAACGCTTCATGTTCGGCGAGCGCGTGGCGGATCAGTTCGGCGATCAGCCCGGAGCGCGACGGCAGACCGCGTTCCTCGACCATCGTGTCGAGCTGCCGGAACAGGTCGGCCGGCAGGCTCATGCTGAGCCGGGCGAGACTGGTGGATTCTGTGGTCATGAGTGACCCTCTCAATTATTACAAATAACGTCAATCGTAATATTACGCGGCTGCAGCATCGTCCGATGCCGGTGGCGGCGTGCGCGGGCGCAGCGGCAGGTCGTAGACCGCGGTGGCGCCGAAACGGTGCGGCGCGTGCGGATCGTGGCGGCGTTTGTCGAGCGCCAGGACGCGCGTCCCCAGCGAGAACGCCTCGCGGATGTCGTGCGTCACCATCACGATCGTCAGCGCATAGTCGTGCCACAAGCGGGTGATGAGCGCGTGCATGTCGGAGCGGATGCCCGGATCAAGCGCGCCGAACGGCTCGTCGAGCAGCAGGATGCGCGGCCGCTTCAACAGTGCCTGCGCGATCGCCAGCCGCTGCTGCATCCCGCCCGACATTTGCGCTGGGTACAGGTGCAGGCTGTCGCCCAGCCCGACCGCGCGCAGCATCTCGGCCGCCTCGTCCTCCGCCGCGCGGCGGCGCTGGCCGAACAGCCGTGCGGTCAGCGGCGCCTGCGCGCATTCCAGCCCGAACATCGTGTTGCGAAGTACCGAGAGGTGCGGGAACACCGAATAGCGCTGGAACACGACGCCGCGGTCCGGCCCGCATTCGGGCGTCAGCGGCATGTCGTCGAGCAGGATGCGTCCGCGCGTCGGCGCCTCCTGTCCCAGGATCAGGCGCAGCAGGCTGCTCTTTCCTGCTCCGGACGGGCCGATGATCGACACGAATGATCCGGCGGCGACGTCCAGGTCGACGCGCTCCAGCACGATCTTGTCGCCATATTCGACCCAGATGTCGCGCAGGCTCAGGATCGTGCTCAATGCCCGCCTCCATGCGCCCAGGGGAACAGCCGCCGGCTGAGGAAGACGAACGCCGCGTCCATCGCGATCGCCAGCAGCGCGATCCACGCGACGTAGGGAATGATGACGTCCATCGCCAAGTAACGGCGCACCAGGAAGATGCGGTAGCCCAGCCCGATGTCCGACGCGATCGCCTCTGCCGAGATCAGGAACACCCATGCCGGGCCGAGCGCGAGGCGCATCGCCTGCAACAGCCGCGGCATCGCCTGCGGTAGCGCCACGCGGATCATGATCTGCCAGCTCGACGCGCCCAGTGTCTGCGCCTTGATGATCTGTTCGCGCGGCAAAGCGGCGACGTGCGCCGCGATATCGCGGACCATCACCGGCGCGATGCCGATCACGATCAGCGCCACCTTCGCGGTTTCCCCCAGCCCCAGCGCGATGAACAGCATCGGCAGCAGCGCGATCGGCGGGATCACCGCGATGCCGGTCACCAGCGGGCCGAAGGTCGCGCGCACCGGCGGCAGCACCCCCAGCACCAGCCCGACCAGCAACGCCGCGACGGTGGCGATGCCGAGGCCCAGCCCCAGTCGCTGCAGGCTGGCGAGCGTGTCGCCCCAGAACAGCAACTGCCCCGACAGCGGATCCGGCTGCGTCACCAGCGCGGTCATCGCGCGGACCATCGCATCGGGCAACGGCAGGATCTTGTCGGTGGGGTCCGCCGCGTGGCGCCGTACCGCGGCGATCAGATAGACCAGCGCCAGCAGCGCGACCGGCACCGACCCCAGCACGATCCGGTCGTTGCGGCGCATCTGCCGGTTCACCCAGCGCATCGCGGTCGCCTTTCCGTCGTCGCGGCAAAGGGGGCGGGGGCGGGCGTCACAGCTTCCCGTCGGCGGCCAACGCCATGTAGCGGTCATCGAAGCGCAGCGTCACATGCTGCGCATCGCCCAGTGTACGCTTGCCCGGAAAGGCGATGCCGACCGCGTCGGCGCTCGCCGCGCCCTTGAACAGTCCGCGCTGGAAGCTGAAGTCGCGGACCCGCGTCATCGTCGTCACCAGCGCCGGCGCGGTGGTCGCGGCGACCGCGGCCTTGGGCGTATCGTACAGGTGGGTGGTGGCCAGCTGGCGTTCGAACGTGGCGGTGTCCGTGCCCGCCAGCTTCGCCATCGCCGCGCGTGCGGCCTGCCCCTGCGCGTCGGGGCGCTTCAGCAGCGCGACGGTTTCGTACCAGATGCCCGCCAGCGCCTTGCCCAGGTCGGGATTGGCGTTCAGCGTCTTGGTGTCGACGACCAGCAGGTCGAGAATCTCGCCGGGAATATCGGCGGAGCTGAACACCTGATGCGTGTTCGGCTGCGCCTTCATTACCGACAGCTGCGGGTTCCAGGCGACTGCCGCGGTCACGTCCGGGCTGCCGAACGCGCCGACGATATCGGCGTCGGAGGTGTTGACCGTGCGCACGTCGCTGGGCTTCATCCCGACGGTGTCGAGCGCGCGCGCCAGAAGGTAATGCGACACCGACAGTTCGACCAGATAGACCTGCCGGCCCTTGATCGCCGCCAGCTTGTCCGCGCCCTTCAGCAGGACGCCGTCGTTGCCGTCCGAATAGTCGCCGACGATGATCGCGCTGGTATCCTTGCCCCCCGCGGCTGGAATGGTGAGCGCGTCCATGTTGGTGACGGCCACGCCGTCGAACTTGCCCGCATTGTACTGGTTGACCGATTCGACATAGTCGTTGACCTGCACGACATCGATCTTGATGCCGTATTTGTCGGCCCATTTCTTCACGATGCCGGCCTGCTGCGCATAGGGCCATGGCATCCAGCCGGCATAGATCGACCAGCCGATCGTGAAATCGTGGCGCTTGGCCGGCGGCGTGTTCGAACCGGACGAACAGGATGCCAGGAACAACGCCGTCGCCAATGCCGCGACATGGCCCGCCTTGCGGATCATCTTCGACATGATTCGATCCCCTTTCGCAATGCAGCATCGCGCCGATCGGCAAGGCTGTCCACAGGAAAATTATTACCCCGTGGCGAAAGGGTAATAACGGCGACGGCGACTACGCGCGTGCGTGGAAGAGGAGGGCGGCGGCCCCGAGCGACCGGCCGGTCGGTGGCCGCGTATTACTTTTTCCCGCTGACATGCCGATGAAATATTACGCTTGACCACATCGGTAATATCCATACCGTGTGGTCATCGGCATCGCGACCATGGTGCCGGGAATGACAGGACAACCGGCGCGTTCGCCGGTTTCGACATGGATTGCTCGGCGCGCGATCGCATCGGTCCGATCGGGATCGGTCACCCGCCCGGCGATCATGTCGAACCCGCCGAAGGCGCGCGCAACGACCGACAAGGATCGCGACGCAGCGACGTCAGCGACGACCAGGCGACGGTGACAACGCCGCGCCGCAGGGAACGGGAAGGCGCCGGCCCTTATCGGCGTCCGATCAGGAGGGCGATGCCGGCTGACACGGGCTGATGAGCAAGGGGGTCATCGTGGCTGTAACATCGTTTCGAAACACATTGCTGGGCGCGACCATCCTGTTCGGGCTGGGCGCCGTCCCCGCCTTCGCGCAGACCGCGCCATCCGATAGCGCGGCCGAGAGCAGCGGCGACGAGATCATCGTGACGGCGACGCGCCGTCAGACGACGCTGCAGGATGCGCCGATCAACATCAGCGCGATCAGCCCGGAAACGCTGTCGCGCCAGCGCATCGACGACGTGCGCGGGCTGGCGGCGTTCACGCCGGGGCTGACGATCACCGATACCGGCCCGGCGTCGACCGGCAACGTCATCCTGCGCGGCATTTCGTCGGCCGATACGTCGGGCGGCGCGAATGCGCAGAGCGCGCTGGGCGTATACCTGGGCGAGGTGCCGCTTTACCTCGACTTCAAGCTGATCGACCTGGCGCGCGTCGAGGTGCTGCAGGGGCCGCAGGGCACGCTGTACGGGCTGGGCACGCTGTCCGGCGCGATCCGCTACATGCCCAATCGGCCGAACACCGATCGTATCTCGCTGGAATATCACGGTCGCTATTTCGGGGTCGCGCACGGCAGCAGCCCGGGCGTGAACGGCGATGCGACCTTCAACCTGCCGATCGTGGCGGATCACATCGCGTTCCGCACCGCCACCGGCTATTACGACAATCCCGGCTTCATCGACTATCCGTACCTGCTCCAGCAGCCGGGGGTGTCGAATCCGCAGCCGGTGCGCGGCGCCACCGCGGCGCAGGGGTCGTTCGGGACGCCGGCCGATTATGCCGCGAACTTCTACCGCCGCAAGGATCTGAACTACGAGCGGACCTTTACCACGCGCAACCAGCTGCTGTTGCAGGCCAGCCCGCACGCGAAGCTGTTCCTGACCTATGCGCACCAGACCACCGACACGGGCGGGCAGCAGTCGAACGGCGCGGGCGTGCTGGGCACCGGCCGCTACGAGGCGCCCTGGCGCTACGCCGAGCCGCGCAGCCGCAAGGCGGACTTGTACGCCGCGGAGTTGAACCTGGGACTGGGCGGCATCGCCGATCTGGTTGCCACCGCCGCGCTGACCAACCAGCGCAATCGCGCCCAGTCGGACAATACCGACCTGCTGCTCGACCTCGATTACGGCTACGAAGCGTTCCCGGCCTTTTCCTCGTACAACACCAACGAGACGATCTATCGCCAGTTCAACGGCGAGGTCCGGCTGGTTTCCACGCATGGCGGGCCGTTCAGCTGGGTGATCGGCGGCTTCTACAACAACCAGCGCCAGCGGTCGCAATATCGCGAGTACGTACCCGGCTATCCCGAGTTCGCGGGCATCTATCGCCCTGACAACCTGGAATATATGTCGTTCATCAACACCCGTACCAAGGAAAAGGCGGTGTACGGCGAGGGGACGCTGCACATTACCGACGCATGGCAGGTGACCGGCGGTTTGCGATACTACAAGTACGACGCCTTCGCGCAGGGCGGCACCGACACGCCGCTGTTCAGCAAGAACACGCCCTATCCGCTGGTCGTCTTCGCGCCCAGCCGGATCAAATCGGGCGATACCGCCGCCGACGGGTTCGTGTGGAAGGCGAACACATCGTACAAGTTCAGCGATACGCTGCTGGCCTATGCGACGTACAGCACCGGCTATCGCCCTGGTAACGTCAACCGCGTCGCACCCTGTATCCTACCGCTGCCGCCCGGCCAGAACGTCTGCGCGCTGCCCAACGAGCTGTCCTATCAGCCCGACAAGACGCGCAATGCCGAAATCGGCGTGCGCAGCGCGCTGTTCGACAAAAGGTTGCAGCTGACCGCGTCGATCTATCGCATCGACTGGAAGGGGATCCAGGTTCCCAGCCAGACGGTCAACGGTGCGGTCGGCATCATCGTCAACGGCAGCGAGGCGCGGTCGCAGGGCTTCGACGTGTCGGCAGTGCTGCGCGTCACGCCGCGGCTGACCCTGCAGGGCACCTATGCCTATGTCGACGCCAAGCTGACGAAGGACGCACCGGGCATCCTGGTCAGCCAGGGAGAAACGTTCGGCGCCTTCGCGGGGGATCGCTTGCCCGGTTCGGCGAAGCATACCGCCAGCGGTCAGGCGACCTATACCCAGCCGCTGGACAATGGCGCAGATATCGAGGCGACCTGGGCCACGGCGTATATCGGCGACATCTATTCGCGCACCGGCCTGCGCGCCAACGGCGAGGCGATCCCCGGCTATGTCACGCATCGCGCGTCGATCACCTATCGCACCGATCGCTTCGACATCGGCGTGTTCGGCGACAATTTGTTCGACAAATATGCGGTCACGTCGGTGTCGAACGATCGCAGTTCGTTCAATCAGGTGCGCACGGGCGTGATCGAACGATATTACTCGTACAACGTCCTGACCCCGCGGCGCCTGGGCGTCGACTTCCGCGTCCGCTATTGATCGTGTGACGGGCGGGGCGTCACGCGGCGCCCCGCCCCGGGGCGGCAGACGCGCCGACCGTATCTTTTTGACGGCAGCCGCGACATGGTGGCGCCAATGAGCCGCCGCCGTCGCCTTCCCTCGCCGTTGCGCGCCGATCCACCCGGTCGCGGCAGCGACGTGTCGGAGCGGCCCGACTCCGGCGAAACGCGGCCCGGCGTGGGGGGGCGGGCGGCCCGCCTCGGCTGGCTGGCGATGGGATGGATCTGTGTCGCGCTCGGGATCATCGGCGCGCTGTTGCCGCTGATGCCGACCACCATCTTCCTCATCCTGGCGGCAGGCTGTTTCGCCCGTTCGTCGCCGCGGCTGGAAGCGTGGCTGCTCGACCATCCGCGCGTCGGCCCGACGCTGCGCGCGTGGCGGCGCGACGGCGCGATCGGCCGCCGTGGCAAGACGCTGGCGTGCGGCGGGATCGCCGCCGGTTACAGCATTTTCCTGTGGACCGCGCGACCGGGCCTGCCGCTGGCGATGCTGGTCGGGGCGACGATGGCGGGGTGCGCGCTCTATATCCTGACGCGCCCGACCGCGCCGGTGTGAGGACGACCTTCATCGCCGGGTTTCTTGTCCCGGCGTATCCTGCAGGAGGCGCGGCGCCCCTGACGGGGCGATCAGGCCCGGCGGACGTCGGGTCGGCAGCGGGTCAGGAAAGCGGCGACGCCTTCGTGCGCTTTTTCGTGTAAGCCCGCCGCGGCGATCGGTGCGGCCTTCCGACACAGGTGATCGCACGCCGACGACCGCGCGCCGTCCAGCAGCAGCATCGCGCTCACCGGCATGCTTCCATCGCCTCGCGCGCCAGCCGGGCGAGGCGCGGGAAGCTTTCGGCACGTTCGCGCGCATGCGCCGACGCCGCGGTGCCGCGGATCACGCGTCCCTTGATGCCGTGGAAGATCGCCGCGAGGCGGAAGAAGTTGAAGGCGACGTAATAATCGTAATCGGCGATGCCGTCGCGTCCGGTCCGCGTGCAATACGCCGCGACATAGTCCTGCTCCGGCGGAATACCGAGCGCCGCGAGATCGGCACCCGCCAGCCCGGCAACGATATCGGGCGGCATCCGGTACATCATCGCGTGATAGGCGAAATCGGCCAGTGGATGGCCGAGCGTCGACAGCTCCCAGTCGAGCACCGCCAGAACGCGTGGCTCGCTCGGGTGGAAGATCATGTTGTCGCAGCGGAAATCGCCATGGACGATGCTGGTTTTGTCGCCCGCCGGGATACGCGTCGGCAACCATTCGACTAGCGCGTCCATGTCCGCGTCGCGACCAGCGTCGGCATCGTCCAGATATTGCTTGGACCAACGGCCGATCTGGCGTGCGAAATAATTGCCCGGTCGCCCATAATCGCCAAGGCCGATCCGCTCGTGATCGACACGATGCAGCTCGGCCAGCGTCGCGTTCATCGCATCGAAATAGGCGGCGCGATCGTCGCGCGGCACGTCGGGAAAGGTCGCGTCCCAGAAGACGCGCCCTTCGACCATCGACATGATGTAGAACGACGTGCCGATGACGCTGTCGTCGTCGCACACGCCATGGATCGGCGCGACCGGAACGGGGGTGTTGCCCAGCGCGGTGAGCACGCGCGCTTCGCGCAGGACGTCGTGCGCGCCCTTCAGCAATGGCCCGGGCGGCTTGCGACGCAGGACGTAGCGCGCGCCGGGTGTCGACAGGCGATAGGTCGGGTTGGACTGGCCGCCTTTGAACTGCTCGACCGTCAGCGGCCCGGCGAAGCCGTCGACGTGCTCGGTCATCCACCGGGCCAGCGCGGCTTCGTCGAACCGATGCGCCTCGCGCACCGGGGTCGTGCCGGCGTTCGCCGCCTGATCGAGCGCGCTCATCGCGGCGCCATGCGGATCGCGCCGTCCAGGCGGATCGTCTCGCCGTTCAGCATCGGATTGGTGACGATCGCCTCCACCAGTCGCGCATATTCGTCCGGCTGGCCGAGCCGCGAAGGGAAGGGCACCTGCGTGCCCAGGCTGTCCTGTGCCTCCTGCGGCAGGCTGGCAAGCATCGGCGTCCAGAAGATGCCCGGCGCGATCGTCATCACGCGGATGCCGTAGCGCGCCAGCTCGCGCGCGACCGGCAGCGTCATGCCTGCGACGCCTGCCTTTGACGCGGCATAGGCGGCCTGGCCGATCTGACCGTCGAACGCGGCGACCGACGCGGTATTGACGATGACGCCGCGTTCCTCGCCGATCGGCTCGGCTGTGTGGAGCGCTGCCGCGAATTTCGACGCGACGTTGAACGTGCCGATCAGGTTGATCGTGACGATCTTCGCGAAGGCGGCAAGCGATGCCGGGTTGCCGTCGCGGTCGATCACCTTGGCAGGGGGCGCGATACCGGCGCAGTTGACGAGGATGCGCGCGGTGCCGTTTGCTGCCGTCGCCGCAGCGATCGCATCCGCTACCGACGTATCGTCGGTGACGTCGACGCGGACGAAATGCCCGCCGATCTCATCGGCCAGCTGGCGCCCCATATCCTCGTTCAGGTCGAAGATGGCGACCTTCGCCCCCTGTGCGGCCAGCCGCCGCGCGGTGCCGCTGCCCAGCCCGGAGGCACCCCCCGTCACGATCGCCGCGACGCCGTCGATATCCATGCCATGATTCCCTTGTGAGACGTTGACGTCAAAGTCCGCGTGCGATGACCATGCGCTGGATGTCGGACGTGCCTTCGTAAATCTGGCAGACGCGGACATCGCGATAGATGCGCGCCAGCCCGAATTCCTCGAGATAGCCGTAGCCGCCCAGCGTCTGGATCGCGCCGGAGACGATCGCCTCCGCCGCTTCGGAGGCGAACAGCTTGGCCATCGACGCAGCGGTCAGCGCCGGTTCGCCGGCATCCTTCAGCGATGCGGCGTGCAGCACCAGCTGACGCGACGCTTCCAGCTTCGTCGCCAGGTCGGCGAGGCGGAAGCCGACCGCCTGATGCTCGATGATCGGCTTGCCGAAGCTCGTGCGGTCATGCGCATAGGCGATCGCGATGTCGAGCGCGGCCTGCGCCATGCCGACCGCCTGCGCGGCGATGCCGATCCGTCCCGCCTCCAGATTGGCGAGGGCGATCGAATAGCCGCGCCCCTCCGCGCCCAGCAGCGCGTCGTCGGGCACGACGCAATCCTCGAACCGCAGCGCACAGGTGTCGGAGGCGGACTGGCCGAGCTTGTGCTCGACCTTGTCGACGACATAGCCGGGGGTGTCCGTGGGTACGAGGAAGGCCGACATGCCCTTTCGCCCCGCCGCCGGATCGGTGACCGCGATCACCATCGCCACGCCCGCGATCTTGCCGGACGTGATGAACTGCTTGCCGCCGTTTAGGCGCCAGCCGCCGTCGACGCGGGTGGCGGTGGTGCGGATCGCGGCCGCATCCGAGCCTGCGTCGGTCTCGGTCAGCGCAAAGGCGCCGATCATACGGCCGGACGTCAGCTCGGGCAGCCAGCGTGCCTGCTGTGCCGCGGTTCCGTCCTTCAGGATGCCTGACACCATGATCGAATTCTGGATCGACACAATCGTCGACAGCGCGCCATCCGCGGCGGCCAGCTCGATCAGCGCCAGCGCGTAGGACACATAATCGGCCCCGGCGCCGCCCGCCTGCTCCGGCGCGGTCATCCCCATCAGCCCCAGCTGCGCCAGGTCCTGGAACAGCTGGGGCGGGTAGCCGCCGTCGGCAGCGAAGCGCGCGCTGTGCGGGCGGATGCGCTCCTGTGCCATGTCGCGCACCATGTCGCGCACCGCGACCTGCACCTCGGAAAGAATCATATACCCGCCCGCCAATATCCTACTGATGGGTAGATTGTATTCCGGCTGGTCGCATGTCAAGTTGCGGGCCCATGGCTTCCGAAACGTCCGACAGACCGGCTCCCTCGCCCTTTCCCGACCGTGCGCAGCGGCTGGCTAACCGCGCCGCCAAGCGCGACGCGCTGCTGCTGGCGGCGGTCAGGATGTTCAACGAACGCGGTTTTCACGCGACATCGCTGGATGAGGTCGCCGCCAGCCTGGGGGTGTCGAAACCGACCATCTACCACCATCTGGGCAACAAGGATCAGGTGCTGCTGGAATGCGTCCTGATCGGCCTGAAACAGCTGCGCGGGGCCGCCGCGATCGCCGCGGCCCGGCCCGGACGCGGGATCGACCGCCTGCGCGACTTCCTGGTCCGCTATGCGCAGATCAACATGGACGATTTCGGGCGCTGTGTGATCCGCACGGGGGATGAGGCATTGTCTCCCGAGAGCGCTGCACGGTTCCGGTCGCTGAAACGGGAGATCGACACCGCAATGCGCGACCTGATCGCCGCAGGCGTGGCGGACGGTTCGATCGCCCCGGCCGACCCGCGGCTGCTGGCCTTCACGCTCGCCGGCGCGCTCAACTGGCCGGCGCGCTGGTTCGTCGCGGGCGGTGCACTGAACGCTGCACAGGTAGCAGAGCAGATGGTGGAGATACTGATCACGGGCGTCTCGCCGCGCTGATAGACCGGGCGTCGGCAAGGGGGTATAGGGAGCTGGCGCACCCGACAGGATTCGAACCTGTGGCCTCTGCCTTCGGAGGGCAGCGCTCTATCCAGCTGAGCTACGGGTGCGTGGAAGGTCCGCCTAGCAGGGGTTTCAG
Organism: Sphingomonas sp. CCH9-F2; assembly: GCF_001556735.1. Lineage (NCBI taxonomy): Bacteria > Pseudomonadati > Pseudomonadota > Alphaproteobacteria > Sphingomonadales > Sphingomonadaceae > Sphingomonas > Sphingomonas sp. CCH9-F2. Next base: position 16,340 of record NZ_LSJO01000117.1, read on the forward strand.
CGGTGCGCTACCCGCTTTTCGAGGGTCACCGGCTGGAACGGGGCAAGGCCGCAGCTGGCGCCGCGCATCGGCGGGCTCTGCGAAAAGACGGTAATGATGTCCTGCGCGCACAATTGGCTTAGCGACGTCGCGTAGGAGAAACGCCGTTCGAACCCCAGTCCGGGGCAGCCCTGCGGCAATGTCACGCGATAGATGCGATTGCCGTTGGTGCGGAAGTCGATCACCGAGTCGCTGCGGACCAGGCTTTCGCGGATCGACTGGATCGGGATGCAGCTCTGCGGCCTGCCCGCAGGCGTGGCGGCGGGAACGCTGTCGCGTGCCGGTGCGCGCGCATCGCCGGGTGCGCCAAGCGCGATCAGCGTTGCGCCGGCGGTGGCGAGGGCGATGGGACGCAATGTCACTCTCCTTGCTGCGTGCGCGCCGCCTTGGGTGCGGGCGTCTTTGGCTTGAACGCGCACAGGTCGATCTCGATGCATCGCCAGCATTCGGGGCGCCGCGCCTTGCACACGTAGCGGCCGTGCAGGATCAGCCAGTGGTGGGCGTGGACGCGGAAGGGGGCGGGGGTTGCCTTGTCGAGCGCCTTTTCGACCGCGAGCACGGTCTTGCCGCGCGCCAGCCCGGTGCGGTTGCCGACGCGGAAGATATGGGTGTCGACGGCGAAGGTTTCGGCGCCGAATGCGACGTTCATCACGACATTGGCGGTCTTGCGCCCCACGCCGGGCAGCTTTTCGAGCGCGTCGCGGTTCGCCGGCACCTCCCCGCCATGCTCGGCGATCAACGCCTCGCTGAGCGCGATGACGTTCTTCGCCTTGGTGTTGAACAACCCGATCGTGCGAATGTGCTGCTTTAACCCGTCGAGACCGAGCGCCAGCATCTTCTCGGGCGTATCCACCGTGGCGAACAGCGCGCGTGTCGCTTTGTTGACGCCGGCATCGGTCGCCTGGGCGGACAGGACGACAGCGACGAGCAACGTATAGGTGTTGACCGACTCCAGCTCGGTTTCGGGATGCGGGTTCGCCTCGGCCAGCCGGCGGTAGAATTCGATGACATCGGCCTTCTTCACCGCGGCGTTCCTTACAGGCCCAGGACCTCGGCCATCGCATATCGACCGGGCGCCCGCCCGGCGAGCCACAGCGCCGCCTTCAGCGCGCCGCGCGCGAAGATGGTGCGATCCTCGCCGCGATGCCCGATCTCGATCCGTTCGCCTTCGCCGGCGAAGATCACCTGGTGATCGCCCACCACCGATCCGCCGCGCAGCGAGGCGAAGCCGATCGTCCCTTCGCTGCGCGCGCCGACCAGCCCGGCGCGGCTGTCGACCCGCACCTCCGCCAGCCGGGTACCGCGTCCCGCAGCGGCCGCTTCGCCCAGCAGCAATGCGGTGCCGGACGGGGCATCCACCTTGTGCCGGTGGTGCATCTCGGCGATCTCGATGTCCCAGTCGGCGCCGAGCCGAGCCGCCGCCTCGCGCACGAGGATGTTGAGCAGGGTGATGCCCAGCGAGGTATTACCGGTTTGCAGCACCGCGATGTCGTCCGCGGCCTGTTCGATCAGCGCGTGGTGCGTCGGCATCAGCCCGGTGGTGCCGATGACGATCGGGGTGCGCGCGGCGACCGCCGCCGCGAGATGCGATTCCAGCGCGGCGGGGGTGGAGAAATCGACGAGCACGTCGGCGGTCTGCGCCAGCGGGAACGGATCGCCGCCCGCGTCCACGCCGCCGGCGACGGTCGCGCCTTCGCCCTCCGCGATGGTGGCGATCGCGCGCCCCATCCGTCCGTTGCTGCCGTAGATACCGATGCTGGTCATGCGATTACCCTGGCCGAGAACAGAAGCAGTGCCGCCGCCCCATGCACATAAACGCCGCCGAAGGACAGGGGCGATCCGCGACCGGACGCCCCGCCCGTCGAAAAGGATCAGGTCACAGCGCCAGATCGGGCTGGCGATCGGGCTTCACCCTTGTGGCCGCCGGCACGGCGGGTGAGGGCGTGCGCGGCGCCTGCGGCTGGGGCGGGGCGATGGCAAGTTGCAGCGTCTGCGCCGTGGCGCGCCACTGATAGCCCAGCAGTGCCGGATCGCCGTTCAGCGACACGCCGTAGGTCGGCACGATCTCGCGCACCGCCGCCTGCCAGCGCGGCGTCGCCAGTCGGTCGGGGAAGGCGCGCTTGAGGAGGTCGAGCATGATCGACGGTGCGGTCGACGCGCCGGGCGACGCGCCCAGCAGCGCCGCGATCGATCCGTCGCGTGACGTCACGATCTCCGTACCCAGCTTCAGGATGCCGCCCTTCTTCGGATCGCGCTTGATGATCTGTACCCGCTGCCCGGCCTGCCACAGCCGCCAGTCGCCGTCCTGTGCACGCGGCAGATATTCGCGCAGCGCGTTCATCCGGTCGGTCTGGCTCATGATGAGCTGCCCGGCGAGATATTCGACCAGATCGAACTCGTTCCAGCCGACCGACAGCATCGGCCGGAAATTGTCGAGCGTCACCGACTTGGGCAGGTCGAAATACGACCCTTCCTTCAGGAATTTGGTCGAGAAGGTGGCGAAGGGGCCGAACAGCAGCACCTGCTTGCCGTTCAGGTAGCGCGTGTCGAGGTGCGGCACCGACATCGGCGGCGAGCCTGTCGCCGCCTTGCCATAGACCTTGGCCAGATGGCGCTTCGCGATTGCCTTGTTTTCGGTCACCAGGAACGAGCCGCCGACCGGGAAGCCGGCGTAATCGTCCGCTTCGGGGATGCCCGATTTCTGGAGGACCGGCAGCGCGCCGCCGCCCGCTCCGGCGAAGACGAAGCGCGCGTTGACGACCTGTCGGTCGCCGCTCTTCATGTCATGGATGCTGACGCGCCAGCCGCCGGCGGGGTTGCGCTCCAGCGCGCGGACTTCGTGGCCGGTCGTCAGGCGGAATCCCGGCGAAGTACGCAGCGCCGCGACATATTGCCGCGTCACCTCGCCCCATTCGCAGTCGGTGCCCAGCACCGAGCGGGTCGCGGCCAGCGGCGTGCCGGCGGCGCGGCCCTCCATCATGATCGGCGCCCAGCGGGCGATCTGCGCCGGGTCGGTGGTGAATTCCATTCCCGAGAACAGCGGGCTGGCACCGAGCGCGGCGTGCCGCTTCTGAAGGAAGCCGACATTTTCGTCGCCCCACACCAGATTCATGTGCGGGGTGGAGTTGATGAAGCTGCGCGGATCGCGCAGCACGCCGCGTTCGACCTGGTGACTCAGGAACTGGCGGGTGACCTGGAATTGTTCGTTGATCTCGATCGCCTTGGCGATCTCCACCCGGCCGTCGGCCTTGTTCACCGGCGTATAGTTCAACTCGCACAGCGCGGAATGGCCGGTTCCGGCGTTGTTCCAGCCGTTCGAGCTTTCCTCCGCGACCTTGTCCAGCCGCTCGACCAGTTCCATCGACCAGCCCGGCTCCAGCTGGCGCAGCAGCACGCCCAGCGTCGCGCTCATGATCCCGCCGCCGATCAGCAGGACGTCGACGCTGCGTTCCGCGGTCGGTGCGCGCTCCCCGCATCCGGCCAGCATCGCCGTCGCTCCCGCCGCTGCGCTGCCGCACAGCAGGTGGCGGCGCGTCACCCCGGTGTCGGCGGGCGAGGGGGAGGTTTCAGTCGGCGACGCAGGCAAAGACACGGCGGGCAGCCCTTTCGTTATGGCGATCCGCGTGGCTGGCGATGCGCCGGGCCGGAACGCCGTGGTGAGGAACCGACACGCGACCCCGCGCGAAGCACCGCGCGTCGTCGCCTGCCGGCGTCGGAGTTCCTCTCCCTGAAACGTAAGGTGACCTGTTAACGCAGGTTATGCGGATGGGTGCCGCATGATCCCGGGGCGGATGCCACCCCGGGCCACGCCATGCAATCCGTCGCGTGCGCGGCAATCATTCGACGGACAGCAGCAATTTCCCGTCGCCCTCATCGACATGGACGGTGGAACCGTCCTTCACCTCGCCGCGCAGGATCAGTTCGGCGAGCGGATCCTGCAGATGGCGCTGCACTGCGCGTTTGAGCGGCCGTGCGCCATAGACGGGATCGTAGCCGACCCGGCCAAGCCAGGCGCGCGCGGCATCGGTCAGGTCCAGCGCGATCTTGCGATCCGCCAGCAGCTTGCCGACGCGACCGACCTGTATGTCGACGATCGGTCCCATGTGCGCCTGACCCAGGCGGTGGAACAGGATGATCTCGTCCAGACGGTTGAGGAATTCCGGGCGGAAATGCGCGCGCACCACCTCCATCACCTGCGGCTCGACGCTCTCGACCGCATCGTTCTCGCCCATGTTCGCCAGATACTGGCTGCCCAGGTTCGAGGTCAGGATGATGAGCGTGTTCGAGAAATCGACCGTCCGCCCCTGACCATCGGTCAGGCGCCCGTCGTCCAGCACCTGTAGCAGCACGTTGAAGACGTCGCCGTGCGCCTTCTCCACCTCGTCGAACAGCACGACCTGATAGGGCCGCCGCCGCACCGCCTCGGTCAGGACGCCGCCTTCCTCGTACCCGACATAGCCCGGCGGGGCGCCGATCAGCCGCGCGACTGCGTGCTTCTCCATGAACTCGCTCATGTCGATGCGCACCATCGCGCTGGGATCGTCGAACAGGAATTCGGCCAGCGCCTTGGTCAGCTCGGTCTTGCCGACGCCGGTCGGGCCGAGGAACAGGAAGCTGCCCAATGGCCGGTTCGGATCCTGCAACCCCGCCCGCGCGCGGCGGACCGCGGTGGAGACGGCACGCACCGCCTGTTCCTGCCCGATCACGCGCTTGCCGATCACCTCTTCCATGCGCAGCAGCTTCTCGCGCTCGCCCTCCAGCATCCGGTCGACGGGTACGCCGGTCCAGCGGCTGACGACGCCGGCGATGTCATCGGCGGTCACTTCCTCGCGCAGCATCGCGCCCTGGGTGGTCGCCTGCGCCTCGGCCAGTTGCTTTTCCAGCGCAGGGATGCGCCCGTAGGACAGCTCGCCCGCCTTGGCGAGGTCGCCGCTGCGCTGTGCCTGCTCCAGCTCCAGCCGTGCGGCGTCGAGCTGTTCCTTCAGCTTCGCCTCGCCGGCGATCTTGTCCTTCTCCGCCTGCCAGCGCGCGGTCAATTCGGCCGACTGCTCTTCCAGATTGGCGAGCTCGCCCTCCAGCGTCTCCAGCCGGTCGATCGAGGCGGCGTCGGTTTCGCGCTTCAGCCCCTCGCGCTCGATCTTCAGGCGCAGGATGCGGCGGTCTAGCGCCTCGATCTCCTCGGGCTTGCTCTCCACTTCCATCCGGATGCGGCTGGCGGCTTCGTCCATCAGGTCGATCGCCTTGTCGGGCAGGAAGCGGTCGGTGATGTAGCGGTTGCTGAGCGTCGCCGCGGACACCAACGCGCCATCGGTGATCCGGACGCCGTGGTGCAGCTCGTACTTTTCCTTCAGCCCGCGCAGGATGCTGATCGTATCTTCCACGGTCGGCTCGCCGACGAACACCGGCTGGAACCGCCGCTGGAGCGCGGGGTCCTTCTCGACATGCTTGCGATATTCGTCGAGCGTGGTCGCGCCGACGCAATGCAGCTCGCCGCGAGCGAGTGCGGGCTTGAGCAGGTTGCCCGCGTCCATCGCGCCCTCGGACTTGCCCGCGCCGATCAGCGTGTGCATCTCGTCGATGAACAGGATGATGTCACCCTCGGCCTGCTTCACCTCGTCGATGACGCCCTTCAGCCGCTCCTCGAACTCGCCGCGATATTTCGCGCCCGCGATCAACGCGCCCATGTCGAGCGCCATCAGCGTCTTGTCCTTCAGCCCGTCGGGCACGTCGCCATTGGCGATGCGCAGCGCCAGCCCCTCGACGATCGCGGTCTTGCCGACGCCGGGTTCGCCGATCAGCACCGGATTGTTCTTGGTGCGGCGCGCCAGCACCTGGATCGTGCGGCGGATTTCCTCGTCGCGGCCGATCACGGGGTCGAGCTTGCCGTCGCGCGCCGCCTGCGTCAGGTCGCGCGCGAACTTCTTAAGCGCGTCGTAGCGGTCCTCGGCGCTGGCCGTGTCGGCAGTGCGGCCGCCGCGCAGCTGCGTGATCGCAGCGTTGAGCGCCTCAGGGGTGGCGTTGGCGGTCTTCAGCGCCTTACCCGCGGCGGTGTTGAGGCTGAGCGCGAGCGCGACCAGCAGGCGTTCGACGGTGACATAGCTGTCGCCGGCCTTCTGCGCGATCTGTTCGGCCTGGTCGAGCACGCGCACCGCATCGGCCGACAGGCCGGGCTGGTTCTGCGCGCCCGAGCCGGAAACGGCGGGGATCTTCGCCAGCGCTGTATCGGTTTCGGCCACGGCGCGGCGCGCATCGCCGCCCGCGGCGGTGATAAGGCCCGCGGCCATGCCCTGATCGTCCTCCAGCAGCGCCTTGAGCAGATGCTCGGGGGCGATCTGCTGGTGGTTCATGCGGATGGCAACGGTCTGTGCGGACTGAAGGAAGCCGCGTGCGCGGTCCGTGAATTTCTCAAGGTTCATCTGTCGGCCCTGTCTCTCTTGGGTGTCAGATGGTGTTGCTTATTTGCAACGCAAGGGGTGAAGGTTGATGGCTTTATCGAAGATATCAAGATAGCGGCGCGCGGCGGTCGGCGAAGAATAGGGTGTCGCATTCGCCGGGCGCACGCCGTCCGAAATCGGTGGCAGTGCGATCGCGCGGCCCAGGGCAGCTGCGAGGAGCGCCGGGTGGCGATCGGCAACGACCTCGCCGTGCAGCGGCGTGGCGATCAGGCCGCGCAACACCGGGGAGCAATCGGTCGCTACGACCGGCACGTCGGCGGCCAGTGCCTCGACGGGTACCGCAGGGAAGCCTTCGTAGCGCGACGTCATCAGCAGGCAGGCCGCGTGCGACAGCCGCTGCGCCACATCGCCGACGAAGCCGGGCATCGCGACGTCCTGCGCGATGCCCAGGCGGCGCGACAGCGCCTCCAGCCGCGCGCGGTCGGGTCCGTCGCCCAGGATCGTGAGCCGCGCCGGCCGCTGTGCGCGCAGTACGGCGAAGGTGCGCAGCGCCAGCGCCATGTCCTTCTGCGGTTCCAGCCGCCCGATCGCCAGGATATGCGGCGGCTCCGCCACCGCGCGCGGCAACGGGTGATGGTCGCGCGGCAGGTTGGGTTCGGGGGCAACGCGGATCGGACGCGCCGGCAGCCAGGCGGCGTCGCGCGCCGCCAGTTCGGGAGACATGGCGACGAACAGGTCGATCGCATCGGTCAGCCGCGCCAGCGCCGCTCGCCCGAGGGGACGCAGCGGTGCGGGCAGGTCGGGGAGCAGCGGGTTGCTGATCTTCGCGACGATCGGCAATTGCGGCAATGCGCGGCGGATGGCGGGGGCAAGCCAGAAGTGGAAGTTGCCGGTGATATAGGCGATGTCCGGCGCGACCCGTTGCAGCACCGGCACCATCGCGCTTCCCAGCCCCAACCGCGATAGCGCACTGCGCGGGACCGGCGGCGACAGCAGGTGCACGTCGGCGCCGACGGGCACGCGGTCGCGCATCGGGCCGTCGGCAGCGCCGGCGATGATCGTCACCCGGTGCCCCTGTGAAAGCCATTCGGCGGCGAGGCGGAGCGCGGTCGCTTCGGTGCCGCCGGCGTTGAAATCGTGGAGGAGGATGGCGATTGATTTCAAAGTCACGGGCACTTTGCTAACGGCGGCGGGGATGAAAGTCGCGATCTTCCTGCCCTCGCTGGCCGGTGGCGGTGCCGAGCGGATCGCGCTGTTCGTGACCGAACGGCTGCGTGGTGCCGGGATCGACGCGGAACTGGTGGTCGCCAAAGCGGAGGGGGCGCTGGTCGATGCGCCGGTGTTCGCACGCCATGGCGTCGACCTGAAGGCGCCCAACGAGATGCTGAGCGCGCGGGCGCTGCTGCGGTACGTCGATCGCGCGCAGCCGGACCTGCTGTTCGCGTTCGTGCACAGCGCCAAGATGATGGCAGGGATCGTAAAAAAACTACGCCCGGACATACGCCTGGCGATCAGCATTCATAACGCGCTGGAGGTGCCGCGGCGCGCGCGTTTCTGGCCGCGGGCGGTGTTCGGCCATGCGCCGGAACGATGGCTGTACCGGGATGTGGTGGCGGCCCACGCCGTCTCCCGCGATCTGGCGGCGCAGGTGGTGCGGCGGTTTGCGCTGCCCCCCGAGCGCGTCCATACGATCTACAACCCGCTGCCCGATCGCCCCGCCGCGGGCGCGATCGAGACGGCGCATGAGCGCTTTTTCACGCGGCCGGTGATCGTCAATGCGGGGCGGATGGTGCCGCAGAAGGACCAGGCGGCGCTGATCCGCGCGTTCCACGACGCCGGATTGGCGGGGCGTGCGACGCTGCTGATCCTGGGCGAGGGGCCGTTGCGGCCGGCGCTGGAGGCGCAAATCCGCGCCCTGGGGATCGCCGACAGCGTCGAAATGCCGGGATTCGTCGCGGACGTGCGCCCGTATATGGCGCGTGCGGCGGGGTTCGTGCTGTCGTCGCGCAACGAAGGGTTCGGGCTGGTGCTGGCCGAAGCGCTGTCGATGGGGTGTCCCGTCGCCGCTTTCGACTGCCCGAGCGGCCCGCGCGAGCTGCTGGCGGACGGCCGATTGGGGGATTTGATCGCGGCCGGGGACGAGTCGCGACTGGCACAGGCGATGGTGCGCATGACGGACGGCACGTTTCCAAGGCCGTCGCGCGACGCCGTGGAGGCGCATTTGCGGCAGTTCGCGCCCGATACGATCGCGGACCAGTATGTCGCGCTGGTGCGGTCGCTGGCGCCGGCGCGCGCGCTGGCGTAGGGGCGGGGCCCTCAACATCCCGCGGCGGCGGCGCCCGGATGGCATGGACGATACGGCGAAGATGGATTTCAAGACGATCGCGACACGCGCGAAGGCCTGGGCCGAGACCCCCGGGGCAAAGCGGCTGGGGCGGGTGGCGCGCATCCTGTTCTTCGTCGCGATGATCGCGATCCTGCTGTTCCAGCTGCGCGCGATCGGATGGTCCGACGTGATCCGCGCACTGCCGACGCAGCCGCTGTTCTACATCCTGTTCTTCGTCAACTTCATGGTCCTGCCGTTGACCGAGGTGCCGATCTTCCGCCTGCTGCTGGGGCAGGCGATCCCCGGCGCGCTGCCGGTGCTGGTGCGCAAGCGGATCGTCAATGCGGTGCTGGTCGACTATTCGGGCGACGTCTACCTGTACAGCTGGGCGCGCACCCGGCTGGGCATCGATGCGCGCAAGCTGTTGCTGGCGGTGAAGGACAATGCGATCCTGTCGTCGCTGGCGGGAGCGATGGTGGCGGGGGCGTTCATCGTCACCTTCATCGTGCGCGCGCCGACTGGGCGGATCGCCTCATGGCTCGATTCGTCGCTGGGGCTGGTCGTCGGCGGGGTGCTGTGCGCCAGCCTGACGCTGCCGCTGCTGCTGCGGTTCCGCCATGCGATCCTGTCCACCAGCAGCCGCGTCGCGTGGCAGGTGTTCGGCATCCATTCGCTGCGGACGGTCATCAACCTGGCGATCCAGGTGGTGCAATGGGTGATCGTGCTGCCGGGCGAGCATTGGACGACGTGGCTCAGCTTCCTGACCGCCCAGTTGGTGATCGCGCGGCTGCCGTTCATTCCCAACCGCGACCTGTTGTTCATGGCGGCCGGCTTGCAGATGAGCGGCGCGCTGACCGTGTCGCGCGACGCGATGGCGGGGCTGCTGGTGGCGGGCACCGCGCTGACGCAGGGGACCAATCTGGTGCTGTTCCTGGTGACGGCGTTCTGGATGAAACCGGTGCCGGTGCCGCCGGGGGAATAGAAGGTGGCGCGGCACTGACGCGCGCGTGGCCTTCGACTTCGCTCAGGCCGAACGGCGGGCTGCGAACGTCATTCCAGCGCAGGCCGGACTCTTCCTGCGATGGCGCGACGCAGGAGCCGCGGGAGGCCCCAGCCTTCGCTGGGGCAACGTGCCGGGCGGCGTTCTACCGCCGCTCCGTCACCGCCTGTACCTCTCCCGGCGACCAGCCGCCGCCCATCGCCTGATAGAGCGCGACATAGGCGGTCAGGCGATCCGACTCGGTCTGCACCAGCGCGAGCTCGGCGGTGAGCAGGTTGCGCTGCGCATCCAGCTGTTCGAGGTAGCCAGAATAGCCCGCGCGATAGCGGTTGGTGGCGTTTTGCAGCGCGCCGCGCGCCGCCGTTGCCTGATCGCCGAGCGCGCGCGCCTGTTCGCCGGTGCGGCGCACGCCGGCCAGCGCATCCTCCACCTCGCGGAAGGCGGTGAGCGCGGTGCGGCGATAGGCGAAGGCGGCCTGATCGCGTCGTGCGGTGGCGGCGCGTTCCTGCGCGCGCAGCCGCCCGCCGTCGAACAGCGGCGCCAGGATGCTGGCGCCGAGCGAGAAGATCGCCTGCGGCTGTGCCAGCGCGGTCGACAGCACCAGCCCGGCCGAGCCGGTGAGCGACAGGTTGGGGAGCATCGCCGCGCGCTGGCTGTCGAGCGTGCGGTCGGCGGCGACCAATGTCTGTTCGGCCTGATACAGGTCCGGGCGGCGGCGCAGCAGGTCGGCGGGCAGCCCGTCGGGGATGGCGGGCGCGGCGATGCGGTCCAGCGCCAGCCCGCGCGCGATGGCACGCGGCGCGTCGCCGGTCAGCAGTGACAGCGCATTTTCCTGCCGCGTGATCGCCAGCTGTGCGGCGGGGACGAGTTGCTGGGTGGCGGCATATTCGCCCTGCGCCTGACGATATTCGAGGCGCGAGGAATAGCCCGCCTCGAACCGGCGGCGCGCGATGCGCAGCGCGTCCTGCCGCGCGGCGAGCGTCGCCTGCGCGATCGCCAGCCGCTGGTCGAGCGCGCGCAAGGTCACGTAGCCCGACGCGGCGGCCGCGGCGGTGGCCAGCCGGACGGTGTCGCGCGCGGCCTCGGTCGCCAGCAGTTGCGCGCGGGCGGCGCGCGAGGCCTGCCGCAACCGCCCGAATAGGTCGAGATCGTAGCTGGCGGTGACGCCGGGCTGCGCGCCGATCGCCCGGCTGGTGGTGCCGAATGCGGTGAGCGTCTGCCCCTGCGTTTCGGGCACCGTCCCGCCGATCTGCGGCAGCAGTTGCGCGCGCGCCAGCGCCTCCGCCGCTCGCGCTTCCTCGACGCGGGCAGCGGCGGTCAGCACATCGACATTGTTGGCCAGCGCGCGTTCGACCAGCGCGGTCAGCTGCGGATCGCCGAACCCCTGCCACCAGTCGGCGCGGATCGGCGCGCCGGGACCCAGCGCGGTGCGCCATGCCGGGGGCGGCGCGACGGCGGCGGCATCGGGCGCCGGCGCGCGCTTGCCGGGCAGGGTGCAGCCCGCCAGCAGCAGCGCGGCGAGAAGGGCGCTGCGGCGGATCATCGCGGGGAGGGCGCGTTGCCGGTGTCGACGCGCGCCTGCACCGACATGCCGGGGCGCAGCCGCGCCGCCAGCGGCTGGCCCGGATCGACGCGGATCCGCACCGCAATGCGTTGCGGCACCTTGGTGAAATTGCCGGTGGCATTGTCGGACTTGAGCACCGCGAACTCGCTGCCCGCCGCGGGGGAGATGCGCTCCACGCGGCCCGTCAGCCGCGCATTGGCGAGCGCGTCGACGGTGAAGCTGGCGCGCTGCCCGACCATGATCCGCGCGGTCTGCGCTTCCTTGAAATTGGCGATGACCCAGGTTTCGGCGGGCACCAGGAACATCAGCTGCGACCCGGCGGTGACATATTGGCCGGTGCGCACGCCTACCTCGCTCAGCCGCCCCGCTTCCGGCGCGCGGATCACGGTATTGGCAAGGTCGATGCGCGCGAGCTGTAGCGCAGCCTCCGCCCCGGACACGCCGGCCTGTTGGCCGCCGCGCCCGACCTCCACGGTGCGGATGTCCTGCCGGGCGATCTCGCGCGCGGCCTCCGCCTGCTGCACCTGCGCCTGCGCCTGACGCAGCGGGGCGAGCGTCTGGTCGCGTTCGCGCAGCGAGACCGAGCCGTCGGTGACCAGATCGTTCACGCGCGCCATATCGGCCTGCGCCCGCATCAATTGCGCGCGGGCGTTGGCGACGGTGGCTTCCTGTGCGCCGAGGCTGGCCTGCCGGCTGGCGGCGGACTGGCGGCTGTTGGCGAGCGTGGCCTGCGCGGCCTCCACCTGCGCCTGTGCCTGGTCGACGCGCTGGCGGTAGATGCGCTGGTCGATCTCCACCAGCGGCTGGCCGGTGCGCACGCTTTCGAAATCGCGGACCAGCACGCGGGTGACATAGCCGGATACCTGCGGCGCGATGACCGTGGTGCGCCCGCGGACATAGGCGTTGTCGGTCGATTCATATGCGCTGGTGAACGGCCAGATCCGCCACGCCGCCAGCACCGCGGCCATCCCCGCCAGTGCTAGCACCACGATCAGCGCGGTGGCGCGTACCGAGAGCTTCGGCGGGCGCCAGCCCGATCCCGCCGGCGCGGCGG